>JAFSST010000040.1 GCA_017450905.1 Alphaproteobacteria bacterium | reverse complement strand
TTTCTAGCCTCCAACCGTCAATTCGTCATTGACGGTGTTTTTATTAAAAAACAAATGGAGGAAAAAAATGATATTAATTGATGCCAAGTATTTTGGAAACGCGTTGCGTAACGCACGGCGTAGTCAGGGTTTAAATACCAAATCCGCGGCAAAAATGTTGGGATTAAATCCCCGCCAATTACACAGATTAGAACACGGTAATGAAACCATACCAGATGGTGTGTTATGTTCATTATTTTGCCGCGGTTTTTGTATGATGCGTTGTCAAAAAACAACGGGGAAAAAATAGCATTTAAAAATCCCGCACATTACATGCGGGATAATTTCAACCACCACTAACACTAACCACTAGGGACATTTTTTTAACAGGCGTAAAACGTTTTCAACATCATCATTTATTGATACCGTTCTTTCACGATTTAGTCCATCGGTATATGTCCAATAAAATTTAGATTCTGCAAATTCCGGTAATGCACGCCATGCATCAATAAACGGTGAAAGGGTATTTGTAAACCAATCACGACCACGACACAAACAGCCCATGCGAATATCTTCAATGGTTTGTGTTATGTTACCATCACGATATGCTTCGATAAATTCGCCGCTGTTTGCAACCAGGCATCTTTCAGACATTTGATAAAAGTTCGCATCATCAACCAAGAATTTATAAACCAATCCATCGGTGGCCCCAGATTGTTTTAACCGGTGTGTCATACCCGAAACATAACACGCGTGTGATGATTTCATCAAAATTTTATATCGTTCAACAAATGGTGTTGCCGCCGCATCGTTGCCGGTAATATCCCCGGCCGCCTGGAACGCAGATAAAAATTCATTCATTTTTGAATCGATTATTTGTGAACTGCGTGGAACAAGGGCCTCGCGAACGATTGGTTTTGTTCGCCAAATATCACATTCGGTGTCCGTGTCAAACGGGCAATCGTTGATATCGGTTACAAGAATTTGGGACTGTTCGGTTGAATCGTTTTGTTCTTTAAATGTGAAATCCAAATTATCCAACCATAAATTATCAGACGGACGACCAGGTGTTAAAATTTCTTCGACCACGGCGAACGTTTGTGATGCGTCCATATCTTCGCATTCCATACCGCCACAATCAGATGCGTTCGCACCGTGCAACCCGCATACAACGAACGTTGTCAAAAAAAGGTAAAATCCCGCCTTCATAGTAATTGAATTTTATCATAATTTTGGTGCTTTTTGAATATAAATTTACAGATACTTTTTTGATTGCTATGAAAAGATTCTTTACATATAATCAAACCAGGAATTTTTTCTAAAAACAAAAGGAATTAAAATGAGCAAATTTATTAAAACAGCATTGTTTGGTGCGATGGCTGGCGTAATGGCTTTTGGTGCGATGGCCGAAGAGGTAAAGCCAGAAGTTAACGACACGGAAATAATCACGGAAACCGCCGCAGAAGATTCTGTTGTGTCAGAGGTTAAAAAAAGCAACCCAAAAATTGCTTTTCCGCACGGGGTGCAATTAGGGATTGGTATGTCGGCATCAACCGGGATAAATGGTTTTATTGGATATAATAATAAAAATTTTGATTCGTTTTGGTGGAAACGTTTGGGATTTCGTGCAGATTTTGCAACAATGTCGCCGTTGAAATCTAAAATCAAATCATCTGCAAAAAGTTTCATAGGCGAAGATGGTGTCGAACTGGACGAAGATGCCGGTTTGTACATCAGCAATTTCGCACTGGATTCGCATCATGCGGCGGCATTGATTGATATTTATCCGTTTGGTGATACATGGTTTTTGGGTGGATGGCGTTTGACCGGTGGTTATGTTTTTGGTAAAACAAAATTGACGGCTGATTTAACCGGTAAACTTGATGGTGCCCCCGAAGATGAATTGACTTTTGAATTTAATGGCACCGAATATAAATATACTGGTAACACCGTCCAGGGCAAGGCGAAAGTCGCGTGGAATTTTGCGGGGCCGTATGCCGGAACAGGTTTCGATTTGGGACTGTTTGCCGGATTCAAAATTTATCTGGATGCCGGTGTAGTATTCACCAGCAAGGCCGCAGAATTAGACTTTGACATCAATCCGGATAATTTGCAGTTCAAACAAGGTGGTATATGGCAACCTATCCAAGGGAATGCACAATATGACCAGTTGGTTCGTGAATTTAACGAAAACAAAGATGCAGAATTAAAAGATATCAACGATGAATTTAACAAGTATAAATTCTATCCGATGGTAAAACTTGGGTTTATGTATCGTTTCTAGAAAAAATGCACCAAACGGTGCATTTTTTATTTGCACGTAAAAAACATTTGAAAAAACTCGCTTTATGCTATAACCTGGGGACTGTTGATAAATAACAAGAGGTATAAAAATGGCATCAGTTACTGCAAATGATATGCGTGTGGGTTGGGTTATTTCCCACAACGGCAGACGTTATTCCGTTACATCTATTACCAAGGTTAAACCGGGCAAGGGTGGCGCGTTCGTCCAGGCGGACCTGCGTGATATCGATACCGGAAACAAGGGAGGCGATCGTTGGCGTGCCGAAGACAAGGTTGAAAAATTGATGGTCGAAGATGTCGAATGTCAATATCTGTATTCCGATGGCACGGATGCATACTTTATGAATTTGTCTGATTATGAACAATTCTCTATGCCGGTCGTTTCGTTGGGTGAACAGATGAAATTCTTGGCCCCGGAAATGAGTGTCAAAACGAATTTTGTTGAAGGTCAGCCAGTATCAATCACTTTGCCAAAAACAGTTATTGCAACCGTTGAAGAAACAGAACCGGCCTTAAAGGGTCAAACCGTTACCGGCAGTGGTGGTAAACCGGCACTTTTGGATAATGGTGTTCGCGTTCAGGTTCCGGTTTTTATTGAACAAGGCGAAAAGATAGTTGTAAATACTGAAACATTAGAATACGTTGAACGTGCAAAATAAATTATAACAACACATCTGGCGGGATTGGGTCTTGCTCATGTATTTTTATACACTACGCAACCCCCAATCCCGTCATCTGTATCGTTCTAATTTATTTTGGTTATTTGCATAAACACATCTGGCGGGATTAGGTCTTGCTCATGTATTTCTATACACTACGCAACCCCCAATCTCGTCTTGCTTATTTCAATTTGTTATCAGATTGCATAATGTTTTTTATCTCGTTGACACAATTTTTATACACCGCATCTTGTCCCATCCCCAGATAGTTGCGTGGATTAAATTCGGATGGTTTTTTTAACAATGTTTCACGCACCGCCGCAGTAAAGGCAATGCGATTATCACTGTCAACATTGATTTTACAAACGTTCATTGATACGCTGCGGCGTAATTGTGCGGCGGGTATTCCCATTGCTTTTTCCATTTTCCCGCCATACGAATTTATTTTCCGAACCAGATTTTGCGGAATGTTGGATGCACCGTGTAAAACCAGTGGTAATTTTGGCATACGATTTGCAATTTCTGATAATATGTCAAAACGTAATTTTTCATTTGGATTGTTTCGTTTATATGCACCATGACTTGTTCCAATGGCAACCGCCAAAGAATCCACATTGGTATTGGATATAAATTTTTCAACATCATCCGGATTTGTATAAAACCCGAATTTGCTGGATGTAATTTCATCTTCGACACCGCCCAGAACGCCTAATTCTGCCTCGACCGTAACATTGTGTTTGTGGGCATATCGTGCAACCCGGGCCGATAACTTTATATTTTCATCAAATGATAATTTGCTGGCATCAATCATAACACTGGAAAACCCAAGTTTAATTGCATGCATACACGATTCGTATGAAGAGCCATGATCCAAATGCAAAACTATCGCATCAGATTGTTTGATTTTTTTACCTGCAATCATTCCCATTAACAAATCATCGCCCATATATTTCAGTGCCGATTCTGATACCGCCAGAATTACGGGGCTGTTACAATCGGTGGCGGCATTTAAAATTGCATTTAATGTTTCCATGTTATAAAAATTAAAAGCACCAATCGCATAGTGTCGTGCAAGCGCATCGGCGAAAAGTTTACGTGTGTTTACCAATCCATATTTTTGATAGGGCATATTTGCATCCTTGAATTTTTCATTTACATCAAATTATATCATATTTTGTTATTTTCGGATATGGATTTGTGCGATTACAAAATAATTGACAACAGGTTTTTTTGTGCAACAATAATAGCAAACGAATCGCTTTGTGTGATTTGTCAGGTAACAAAAAATTATAAAGGATAACAAATGAAAAAATTGTTGGCTTGTGCAGTTGTGTTGGCTGGTTTGTCTGGTTGCACATATTATGATTACTACAAAGGTGGCGTAAGATACACCCAAGATGGTGCGGATTGTGTTTACTATTCTGGTGAATATGCACGTCATTATTCTTATGACATCAATGGTATGGATGGTAACAAACGTATCGTTTACCGCAATACTCGTTGTGAAGATTTGTTCGCACGTGATAATGGCGGTCGTGCACCACGTCCGGAACGTCAGATTTTGGCACCGGCTTACCAGGAAGCCCCAGTGGTTGAACAATCTTGCCCGTATGCGGCAAAACAGGTTGCGGAAAAACCTTGTGGCTGTGGTGCGGCACCAGTTGTGAAATCTTGTGGTTGTAATGCAACACCGGTTTCACGCCGTGTTTATACAGTAACAGTTATGTAATTTGTGTCCTTTCGTTAGAACAAGCACCGTCATAAAAAATGACGGTGCTTTTTTATCGTGCTTGAAACGGATGTTTTTTTATGATAAAATGCAATCAAAAGGAGATTTAATATGATGAAAAAAATATCAAGATATTTCTTGTCTTCAACTGTTGCATTATCTGTTTTTATTGGCAGTGCATTTGCAGACGATTATGGTGCTGGTGTTTGCAAATTGTTAAAACAGTTCGAGGGGTTAATTACGGTTTTGCGTATATTGGCCTTTGTTGGTGCGGCGTTTGTTATGATGGAATGGGCGTGGGGCTATATCCAGTCCGGCACGGTAAAGAAAGATGACTTAAAGGACAAGGGTGTTGGTATGTTGGTTGGTTTTACACTTTTGTTTGGTGTTGGTGTTGTTTTGTCACTTATCCAGGGAACAACCGGGGCACAATGGTTTGGGTGTGATATTGGTCAAATTTTCACGGCCACTAAAAAATAAACAAAGAACAAAAAAGGTGCCAAACGGCACCTTTTTTGTTATCGATTTTTTACAGTTGAATAATTTTTAATAAATTCTTTTTCAATACCCTGGATTTCATCAAATGTTTTTGCCACGGTCGTTCTGGTCAGATATTGTTCCGGGTGACCGCCAGGGATGTTTTTGCGAACGTTGGACATTTCCTGGGCTATGACGTTAAGGAAATATGTTTCGTTCTGGTTTGAACAATAGTTGTTCCACCGGTTGATAATCGAACGCAGCGTCTTGTCGTAAATAGCCAACAGTGCGGTGTTCATATATTCGGCAACCGGTTTATCGCCAAAGTTACTTGTGGGTGTTGGGTTTTGGAATAATGCCGTATACATATCGTTAAAAGTCTGGCGATAGTCGGCCTTGAGTCTGTGAATTATTCCGTTGAATTGTTTTTGTGTTTCTGAAACACGTGTGCGTAACTTTATTCTGTCCAATTTTGTGGCGATTTGTTCTATTTCTGGGAAATCATCGTTGGGGCATAAAAAGTATGCCTGTTGAAACGAAGTGTTTTGATATTGGTCAGAATACTTCATAACCTGCCATGATAAATATCTGGACAATTCGTATCCTTGGTTGTCAGATTTACGGATGTGATCCCTTATCCATTTGTCTTTGTTGGCAATGGCATCGTAAATTCCCCCCGGGGTGAAACGTTTTAAAATCGTGTATACGTTTGACCAATTGGGGGCTGTTTCACGTTTTTCAGATGCGTTGTATGGAAATTTGTCCAAATCGATAAATTCGCGAAGGTCAACCAAACGCCAGTATTCAGAAAATGACATTTCGACATTATCAAACAACGAAAAAGAATATGAAATCGTCTGTTTTGCATTTTTCATTTTTTTGTAAAGTTCTTCGTTGTTCAGTGTTTGATATGGCATATTTTATCCTTTTGGTTACTGTTTGTTTCCATCGGTGTTGGCCAACGAAAACAAAATCGAAGAAATCAGAGATTGGTATGGGACGTGCTGCTCGGCCGCCAATTCTTTTAATCGGTCCAAAACAGGACGTGGAATACGCATGTTGATAACCGCATCAGATTTATTAAATGCACGATACGCGGCATACTCTTTTAACAGAGATTCAATGTTCATAACAAAAAGTTGTTGCATAACGTTGGGCATACATACTCCTATACTTCTAACTACACAACCGTCTTTACAGGTAACTATACCATTGTATTTACAATTGTCAATACAAATGTCATCACCCTTGTATTTATTGGGGTGTAGGCGTTTGTGTGGATTTTTGTATGGGTGTTTTGGTCGGACAAAAATCAGTTTTTGGGTGTGTTGGTGTGCTTGCTTTTTTTATATGATAATCATAAAATATGCACGTTACAGGGGTGATTTTTATTTATCGAAAGGAATCTGTATGTTAAAAAAAATAGTAATGTTGGTTGCCATATTTTGTGGAATGTTTGGTTTTGAAAAAACGTCCAATGCCGAATTAAAGGTTGATATTATCGCCGGTGCAACCGAACCAATATCGGTCGCTGTTCAAAAATTTGAAATCGAATCGGGTGCGTCTTCGTCTGATGCACAAATGATACGAACGGTTGTGGAATCTGATTTAAAAAGAACAGGTTTGTTTCATATTGTTAATCATGATGCTTTCCCGGAATATGTGAAAATGGATGCGATGCCCGCATTTAAATCTTGGGCGGCCATAAAAACCCAGGTTTTGGTCCAGGCAAAATTAACCCAAACGCCCGATAAAAAATACCAATTGGAATTTTTTGTTTGGGACGTTGCAGCCAAGGAACAAATAGAAGCACAAAGTTTGGTTGCTTCAAAAAAATCTGTTCGCAGATTGGGCCATATTATGGCGGATGCAATTTATGAACGCTTGACCGGCGAAGTAGGATATTTTGACACCCAGATAGTGTTTATTGCCGAAACAGGACCCATAGATGCACGTGTAAAACGTATGGCTGTTATGGACCAAGATGGTTTTGGTATGCGGTATTTATCGGATAAAAAAACGCTTGTTATGTCGCCGCATTTTTCACCAAATATGCAATCGATAGTGTTTTTATCTTACTATAATGATGACCCGATGGTGTGGATTTTGAACCTGGACACGGGTGAACAGAAAAGGTTGGGGCAATTCGGTGGTATGAATTTTGCACCGCGTTTTTCACCCGATGGAACAAGGGTTGCATTATCGTTGGTTAAAAACGGTATAACGCATATATATGAATATGATATAGAAAACAATTTCTTGAAACAATTGACGACCGGAAATGCAATTGACACCAGTCCATCGTATTCCCCAGATGGTCGTAAAATTGCTTTTAATTCCGACCGCAGTGGCAGTCAGCAAATTCATATATTGGACTTAAATACCGGTGATGTTCAACGTATAACGTATGGGGCGGGGCGTTATGCAACCCCTGCATGGTCGCCGGATGGGCAGTTTATTGCATTTACAAAGATGGCTGATGATACGTTTTATGTCGGAATTATGGACCCCAAGGGTAAAAATGAAAAAATCTTGGCAGGTGGTTGGTTTATGGAGGCCCCATCCTGGGCCCCAGGTTCACGCAGATTGGTTTATTACGAGACGGAAAAAGCGATTGATAACATTGAACGAACCAGTCATATTCGCAGTGTCGATATTACCGGCCAAAATCTTTATGACATTGAATTGCCCGATAACATAAACGGGGTTGAGCCAACTTGGTCGCCAAGGTTGCCATGATAAAAAAACAATTCGTATTTTTGCTGGGGTGTATGTTTTTTGGTGATGCCGTGGCGGTGCCAGCACGTGTTGGATACGTTATTGATGGTGATACTTTTGCGGCAATTGTTAATTTGGACCCAGATGTAGAAATTTCTGTTCGTGTCAGATTGCGAAATGTTGATACGCCGGAAATAAATGGTGAATGTGAATATGAACGTGCCAGGGCCGCGGCGGCAAAGGTGCATTTGGCCAAGATTATTCCCACAGGGGCGACCGTTCAATTGGAAAATATCAAGGATGATAAATATCTGGGGCGTATTGATGCAAATGTTTTTGATGCCGATGGTAATGATGTCGGCGATGTTATGATAAAAGATGGTTTTGGACGCAGATATTCCGGTGGTCGGCGACAGCCCTGGTGTGATATTTCAAAAAAATAAAAAATCCGCCGTTGGCGGATTTTTTATTAAGCACTGTGGCGATTGATTGCTTCGGCGATTTCCGATAATGACGATGTTGACGGTATTATCGGTTCGAAATAAACGTGTGCCGTCCCAGAGGTCATTTTTCCATGTTTTGGCCAATAAACCCCGGTGTCGGTGCCGACCGGTAAAATAGGTAACTTTAATTGATGGGCTAAAAATAACAATCCGCGTTTTAATGGTATCCGAACGCCTGGTTTTACGCGTGTGCCTTCGGGAAAAATGATAAGCGTTTGACCGTTCATAATTTTTTTTGCAACCGCTTCGGTTAATTTGTGCATATTTGTCGCACCGCGTGCACGATTTACCGGTTGTAACCCCATTCGCCAAAACGCCCATCCATAAACCGGAATCCATAATAATTCACGTTTCACGATGAAAAACGGATTTTGAACATTCGTGGCAAGAATCGCAACCTCCATAATAGACATGTGTTTTGATGCGATAATAGATTTTCCATCAAGTCGCAAATTATCGTTTGGTGTTGTTGGGACACCATCTTCTTCGGTTGGGGGATAATGAACTTGATATTTTATATTGCATATTATGCGTGCCAAAACCAAAACGCCAGCCGCACATTTTATTACCATATATGTGTTCAGTTTTTTTGATATTAATGCAACAAGCAAAATCGGCGACCATAAAACAAAGTAAACGCCTAATAAAATTTTGAAAATAATTGTTCGTAACATTTTTTATCCTTTACTTGCTTTCTTTGATTCCAATCATTGTAACAATATATTTTATATATTCGATTGTCCAGCGTTCTAATCTGCGTCCGGCGGACATTTCAGATAATATCGCAGGGCAGGCCACAATTTTTGTATCGGGCAATTCTGATTTAACCAAGTATTTTGCACGATGTATGTGGTCTTCGGTTGTTATTAAAACGATTCGGTCCAGGCCAGCCTTGCGAACAATTCGTTTTATTGCACACGCGTTTTGATATGTTGATTTTGAATTTGATTCAATAAACGCCCGAATGTTTACACCATGGGCCGTATTTGCACCTGCACCAATGATATATAAATCAGAATAAGGCTTGTTTTTCATTTGACGAACGGCAAATGGTATTCGGCGTGCATCACCGGTCAGGACGAAAATGCTGTCGTTTGGCAAAATGTTTGCACAATCATTGGGGCTGGTTAATTTGAATATAATCCCACCCAACACAAACAATCCAAATAGCAAAGATGGCGTTAATAACTTCATCAGCTGTTTTTCAAAATATCGGTTGTTGTTCGTTTAGTTATGTAAATTGCAAAAATAATAATCGCAACAGGCATCAGTGTTAAAACCGTCCATCCGAATCCTGATAACCCCATCATGGTCATCAATCCCAACCGGGCAGAATGTGCCGTTGCCAATATCAATAACAAAACCGGCAGTGCCACAATAAAACCCGCCGCACATGCGATTGTGCATATTTTAGTTACGATGATTTGCATTTGTTGAATAACAAAAGAATCACTGGCACCAACCTGGTTTAATATCTCTAACTCACGCTTGTGCAATACGGCGGTATTGCGTGCAATAAAAGATATACATATCCCAATTGCACAAACAATCAATATCAATACCAGTGTCGATATTGTTACCATTTTCCACCCCGCAGAAATTGACGGATTTAATGCCTGGGTGTGGGTTAATATACGTGCATACGGCGATATTTTATCGTTAAATGCCCTGATGTCAGATTTTGATTTAAATTTAATCTCGTACATTTTGGGTAAATAGTTTTGTAAAACACCACCGCCATCGGTAATCCACGGGCGTATTAATTCGGTCATTTCGGCGTTTGATATTTCGTGAATATCAGAAATTTTCGTCCGATTTTCATCGATAATTTTTTTTACATTTTGAATACTGGCCGTGTTGGTTACCTGGACGGTTGCAAACAAATCCCATTGACGATTCCAACGCACAACGCCGGTCCCAATTGACATTGATATACCAAACGCCAATACCGCCAAAAATGTCATAATACCAACAATCACCATCATAAATATGGATTGTTCGCGAACCAATGAAAAAACAAGTGGCTTTCTCATCTGTTATGAATTCCCAATATTGTCAAACTGTTTAGACAGTTCCGAAAAATAATTTTGTGCCCCGGCATCCCGCACGGATTTTAATGGCACGTGTGGCACATCATTATGTGTTTTACCAATAAAACTCAAACGATGGTTTTCAACGTGCATAACCGGGAATTTATAGGTTTCAATCATTTTTGAACTGTGTGTTGCCAATATAATCGTTGTCCCGAACATCTTGTTCATCTGGATAAACAATTCCATCAAACGCGATGCGTTTTCATCGTCCAGATTCCCGGTCGGTTCGTCCGCCAACAATATAGACGGTTGAACAATAATGGCACGTGCAACCGACACGCGTTGTTGTTGACCGCCACTGAGTGTTTTGGGGTTTGCGTTTGCAAATTTTGCCAGACCAACCCATTCCAATGTTTTTGTAACCAATTTTTTGATTTTGCCTTCGTCTGCACCACGCACACGCAACGGTAACGCAACATTATCAAATACAGACATGTGCGATAACAAAGAGTATTCCTGGAAAACAATTGCCATTTTGTGTCGCAGATTTGTAATTTCATCACGTGACATATTGCCGGTCGGTCGTCCGAATAACTTAATCATACCGCGACATGGCTTGTGTAATTGGTATATCAATCGCAATAAAGTGGTTTTACCGGCACCCGATGCCCCGGTCAAAAAATAAAAAGACCCAGCACCGATGTTAAACGATACATCCGTTAATATATCGTTTTTGTCATCGTATCTGGCACCGACATTTGCAAAAGAAATAACAGTATTATCTTCCATCTGTTTTGATATTAGTAAAAAAATTTTTTTGGGTCAAGGTCATTACTTTTTTTATTGAAATTTTTTTATATTGTTTTTGCAACGATATGATTTTACGAAAAAAATCCGATTAAATTTTGTGCTTTTTTATATCTTTAAAATGTGATATAATTCCATTGTAAATAAACAGGAGAAGAAATGAAAAAAACATTGGTTAGTTTATTGGCAATCATGGCAACGTCTGGGGCCATGGCCGCGTGTTATGGTGACGGTTGTTCTTGCGATGGTGATAATTGCAGAACGAAAAAATACCGTGTTATAAATATCATAACCGGTGTTCCGGGTCATATGTATGGTGAACCGGCCGCGGCGGCGATGCCTGACGAGGCGCAACCACAACCGGTTGTTGTTCAATCGATGCCGGAACATTTTGATACCTATGTTGGTGCACGTTTAGATTTGAATTTATTGAATTTCAAAACCAAATACAAGGCAACACCAACGGCGGCGATTGATGATGCGTCTGCTGATCATGATAATTACAGTTTTGAACCGGTGTTTGGTGGCAATTTATTTGTTGGTAAAATCTTTTCTCCGTCTTGGCGGGGTGATATTGAATTGGGATATATCACAAAATTTACGGACTCTGGCGAAGGGATTTCATTGAATTTGTCGGCACCGTATGTTCTGGGAAATATCTATCATGATTTTGTCGGTGGTGTGTATTTGGGTGTTGGAATTGGTTTGGCTTATCCTGAAATCAGCACTGATTGGGCATACTATGCATCTGATGATGCGGCCAAGAGCAAATTATCATTGATGGGTGCGGCGATGTTGGGGTATTCGCATCATTTGTCGTCAAATGTTGTATTAGATTTGCGTTATCGTTTGGCGGCGTTTAATGGTCCGGATATTTCACGTGGTGTAGAAGAATTTCAAATTGTCGGAAATCCAGAGTTGGAATCGTTAAAGATAGATGTGAAAACGGTATGGGATAATTCGTTCTCGATTGGTGTCAGATACGAATTTTAATACAGCAGAGCGAGAAGGAGGGACGTAATGAAAAAAATATCAATAATATCCATTGTCGGCGTTTTGTTGACTGGTGTATGTGGTGATGTCATGGCGGCTTCATCGTTGTCCGCGTCCACAAATTCTGCAAAGGTATCGATGCCACGTGCGGCATCATTGCGTTTTGGTGGGGCCAGATCTGCCAGTATGGGAAAAGTAATCGCACCAAAGGCGGATGTTAAAACAATCGCACCGAAAACAGCCGGGACAACGGCGGGGCGTGCGGCATCTGTGTCACGGACATCTGTTGGACGTTATATTGGTGCGAACAAGGAACAATCGGTCAGTATGGCGGCATTACCGGACCCGTTATTCGAACGTATTGGTGCGGTAGAAGAACGTGTTGATACGGCGGAAACAAATATCACTGATTTGCAAGATAACAAACAGGATAAATTGGTTGATTCCGAAGATGGATTTATTCGTGTCGTTGATGATACACATATTACGATAGATATTCCAACATTGTCGGATGCGTTACCGTCCCAAAGTCAACCGAATTGGGACGAGGCGGACAGCACTGCACCGGGCTATATCCAAAACAAACCTGAAAACCTTACGGATTTTAATAATGATGCCGGGTTTATTACTGCATCTGATATCCCGACCCAGGTTCAATCAGATTGGAATGAAGCGGATGAAAATTCAGCGGCGTTTATTGCGAACAAACCGGCGATTCCGACCGTTCCAACGAATGTCAGTGCGTTTATAAATGATGCGGGATATATAACATCGGCGGATGTTCCGTCTTTGCCGACAAATGTTAGTCAGTTGAATAATGATGCTGGATATATTACTGCGTCTGGTATTCCAACAAACGTCAGTGCGTTTATCAATGATGCAAATTATGTAACGCAATCTGAACTGACAACAATTCAAAATGCGGCATCTAATGCAGCGGCAGAGGCAAGTGATGCGGTGGCGGATGCAAACAATGCGTTAACATTGGCAAACAGTGCGGTAACATTGGCAAACAGTGCGGTAACTAATTCCCAGGCGGCGGCAAGCAGTGCACAATCAGCGGCCAGTTCCGTGTCGACATTTGAATCGCGAATACAGGCGTTAGAAAGTCAATATCAGGCGTTAGAAAGTCAATATACTGCACTCGAAGTTCGTGTTATGGCTTTGGAAACGAACCCTTAGTAGTCTGAATTTAATTCATTGTTTAAACATACCTACAGGAGAGAGATAATGAAAAAGGTATTTGTAAGTTTTGTGGCGTTGTTTGTCGCGACATCGGCGTTTGCCGCATCTTCGTTGGTTTCGTCCGGAAAATCTGGAACGGTTTCACGTGCGGGGTCGCTGCGAACAACACCTGCGAAATCAGAAACATCGACAAAGTCTGCGAACGTGTCTGCATCGGTATCATCGGGTGCGGCCACCACATCGGCACGTTTGCCATTGCTTAAAAATATGTTAAAAACATCGGCCACCCCAAAAACATATACATCTGATTCTTATAACAATTCAGGTGAGGTTGGTGCATTAACCAGACAGCTGGAAAGATTACAGGCATCGTTTGAAAAAATTGACAGTGATGTTGATAAAATCAAGGAAGACAATATCCAATTCAAAAATTCGATGATTACGGCACTCAGTGATGCGGCCAGTGCGAAAACCGCCGCATATACTGCGACCGATGATATCGAAAGCGTTGTAAAATCACAAACAGAAATCAATCAGAAAATTGCCGAAATTGACGATACTATTCAATGGGCAACGAATACCAAGGAAAAAATTCAAGAGGCATTACAGGTAATCACCAAGGCCAAGACTGATTTGATAAATCAGATTAGTGATTTTCAATATGAAATACAAACCGCCGTGGTCGATGGCGTTGATGAAATTGCGGTCCAGGGTGTTACGGATGAATTAACAAACCGGGTCAGAAACCAAATTGAAAAAGAAATGGATTTTGGTTGGGTTAATGACCGTTTCAATCAATTAGAGAACTCATTAAATGATTTGTCTGGTATGGATTGGCAACAGTTGGGCGATGTTTCCAAAAAATTGGACGAAGTAAACAATATGGTAAATGATATTTCTGGTCAGATAGCCAAGATAGATACCAAGGGTTTTTATGCTGATGATGGAAAATACATTGATTTTTCCGGTGCATACAAGGATTATATAGGCAATGTTAATTCCTTTAAAAATACCATAGATGGTTATACGGACAAGGATGGTAAATGGCACGATGGGTTGGACAAACGTGTTGTGGACCTGGACGGTCGTGTTACAAATTTAGAAAAATCTGGTGGCGGTTCGGCATCGATTGATTTGTCGGCAAACAATTGTGCGATATTAGAGGCACAATATCAATTTGTTTCCCAATTGGCGGACTATTACAAAGCTTCTGATGTCCAGTCCAATTTAAGCAAGTTCTATTCGACTATGAATTCGGACTGTAAAGATGGCAAGGTAGATGCATCAAAATATCAGTCGTTTTGGAGCCAAATTCAGGACCAATTTAAGACTTTGTTAACGACAAATGTGGACGGGACGGCACAATAAAATAACGGATAAAAAATGAAAATGTGGAAAACATCGTTGGTTGCCATATTGTGTGTCGGGGTTTTGTCCATTGGGGCGAACGCCGCATCCGTTTTGGTGTCATCGGCAAATACAGAAAATTCCGGGGCGGTTTCACGTGCGGGGGCGTTGCGAACAACACCGACCAGTGTTCAATCAAACCAACAGGCAGTTCAAAAGAAAGTGACAGCCAATAACACGATTGCACGGTCCGCATACAAACCGTTTATCAGCCGTTTATCGGAAAAAACACGCAACAGTGGTATTTCAAATGATGCAAATATCGTTCAGTTGGGGGCGAATATAGATTCTTTGAATGCACGTTTGGATGTGTTGCGTGACCGGTTGGATTTGGTTCGTGAAAAAATTGAAATCGCAAATGAACAAAACATTTTATCGCGAAATTCGGTAAACATTGCTAAATCTGAATCGGAAAGTGCGATTGCAACGGTTAATGTTCCGGCCGAAACAGTGGCCCAAATCACGGAAACCCAAAATACGATAAATGAACGCTTAACGGGTGCCGAACAAACGGTTGAATTGGTAAATAATCTGGAAAATAAAATTGATGAAGCCGTTGCCGAAATAGAAAACGTTCGCGAACAAATAATGTATGATATATATGCGATAGAATACGATTATATGTTCTTTATAGACAGTTTGTTGGACCGTTTGGCCCTTGCCGGCCAGGATAGGGAAATAAGTAACGAGGTGCGAAATTGGGCGTGGGACCAGTATTATCAATATGAATCCAGAATTTCACAATTGGAAAACAATCCATCGTCCGGTCAATTCAGCCAGGATGTTTTGGACAGATTCGACCAAAGTGTTAACAATGAAATTTATGACAGCAAAAAACACGATGTTGCCACGAACGAGCAAACATTTTGGAAGTATTATGATATGGTCAGATCTCTTGCAAATTCCAAGGGGCGTTATGATATAGTATCTCAGTTGGACAGCCTTGCGAACGATGTGTCAGCCAGCTGGCAAAACGTATGGTATGTACAGTTTCCCGATATCCCTAATCCATTTTTCGGAAATTTTGGATATTATCAGACTTTTATGGAACGGTTATCGAATATGTTGGCCCAAATGTTATAAAGGAAAGGAAATTAATATGAAAAAATTTTTTGTAAGTTTTATTGCATTGACAATCGTAACATCGGCTTTTGGTGCATCTTCGTTGGTTTCATCCGGAAAATCTGGGACGGTTTCACGTGCGGGGTCGCTGCGAACAACACCCGCGAAATCAGAAACATCGACAAAGTCTGCGAACGTGTCTGCTTCGGTATCATCGGGTGCGGCCACTACATCGGCACGTTTACCGAATTTGAAAAATATGACATTTAAATCAATTGTTAATAAAACCGGCACATACAGTGGCGGTGCGGCACAGTCTAATGCAACCCAAAATGCTGAAATGGGTGCGTTGATGCGTAGAATCGATGGTTTGGAATCTGATATTGCAACGTTGCAAAATAAATCAGATATGGTTGCAAACACATCAAATACAATAAATGATAATGTTGTTACCGCATTGAACGATTCTTCGAACGCAAAAACAATCGCAATTGATACAATGAACAGTGTCCAAGATATCGTGGCGGCCCAGGGCAACACCAATGCTCGTTTGGATAACATTGAATCACAAATAGGTTGGGCAAATAACGTTCGTGAAAATGTTTACAATTCGGTTGAACGTGTTCATTCGGCAAAAAGTGAGGTTATGCAGGAATTAGGTGAATATGTTAACGTGATTCAGACCGCTGCCACACAAGAAATTGATGATATGATTCAAAGCGGTATCAGCAGCGAATTATCGGACCGTATTGCAAACCGGGTAAAAAATGAATTGAACGACAATGTGTCGGATTTAGATAACCGTGTGCAGGCATTGGAAAGCAATTCCGGCGTTTGCAACGAAAGTGTTATATATGACAAACTTAATCAGTATCGTGACAATTACAACGAATACCTGAAAAACTCACAGTGTTCAACGTTGGAATCGCAAATGGCTTTGTTGGAAAATTTGGCAGTAAGATATAGTATCGATACGTCATCCGAGGAAAGTTTAAAAGATGATTATTGTTACAGTGGTAATTGGGGACTTGATAGTGGTAAATACAGCGAGGTTTTGGATGCGATAAACAACAAATTAAGCAATGTTTTGATTAATTATTAACTTTATACAGTTTGGGGGTAAATAATGCGTATATCTTGTTTAACGGTTTTGTGTGTATTGACGACAGTATCGGGTGCATTTGCGGCACCATCATTGGTTACGTCTGCGAATACTGCGAATGTTGGGGCGGTTTCGCGTGCGGGTTCGTTGCGTGCGGTTAAATCTAATGTTGCGGTAAAGAAATATGCAACACCCGAACAGCCGTCCGCGGCCGCTAATGCGGATGTGGCGCGTATGGCATCTATTGTCGGTGGTGTTGGAAAGATGAGTGGTAAAATTCCGTCATCTGGTTCGTCAACTGTGGCTGGTGGTGCGATGTTAAACAGTTTGCAAAAACAGGTTAGCGATTTGTCGTCAAATTATGATGACTTGGCGGCCCAGGTTTCAAACGCCAATACCAGAATTGATGCCGCCCAAACAACGGCTGACACGGCCCAGACAACGGCGGATACGGCGGTTGCCGGCATTGATGAATTGCGTAACACGACCGTTGATTCTGGAACTATATCGGCATTGGGTGCGGCGTTGGCACAAAAGGCGAACGCGGCGGATGTTTATACGAAATCTGAATCGAATGAATTGTTGGCGGCCCGTGCGACCAATGCAGATTTACAATCCGCGGTGACCCAGGTTACCGGTGCGTTGGAACGCCGTTATACGAAAGACGAAACCGATGGTTTATTGGCGGCCAAGGCTGATTCCGCCACAATAAACACCCTGTTGGAACAAAAACTTGACCGGAGTGAATTGGATACATTGGCAAAAAAATCAGAGGTCGAGGAATTATCAGGCACTATCGCTTCGACCAATGCGGCGTTGGCACAAAAGGCCGACCGTTCCGAATTGGGAAGCCTGGCACTGGATGCATATACGAAATCTGAAACAGATGGTTTGTTAAATGCCAAGGTTGATAACAGCAGTTTCGATGGTTATAAAACCGAAATGAATGCGGCGTTGGCACAAAAGGCGGGTGTGGACCAGATAAGTAGTTTGCAATCTGCAATTTCGACCAAGGCTGATACATCGGCATTGGCACAAAAGGCGGACGCGGCGGACGTTTACACGAAATCTGAAACCGATACCAAGGTGGCAGATTTGAAATCCTGGACAGATGAAAACAAATTGAACAAATCTGATTATGATACGTTTGTTGCGAATACTGGGGTGGCAATTGAAAACGTTTACACGAAATCTGAAACCGATGCAAAATTGGCGGCCAAGGCGAACGCGGCAAGCATTTATACTCGTTCCACAATTGACAACAAATTGGAGAGCAAGGCTGATACATCGGCGTTGGCACAAAAGGCGGATGCGGCGAACGTTTACACGAAAACCGAATCGGATGCAACGATTTCCGGTTTGGCAAACACATACGTAAAAAAAGATATGGGAACGGCGAACAAGAACGGTATTTTAACAACCGACAATGACGGCATGGTAACGGTTGACCGTGCAGATTCTGGTGGTATTTTCGATACCTTGACCAGGTTCGATGGCGACATTGCCTCGTTACAGTCTGATGTGTCAGATTTGGATGGTCGTGTTGATTCCCAGGACGATACAATTTCCGGATTTGGAACGACATTGGGGACCTATCAGGGTCAGGTTGAATCGTTATCGACCGATGTTTCCAATTTAAGGGACACGGTTGGTTCCCAGGGCGACACAATTTCCGGATTAAGTTCGGATGTTTCCGGTTTGCAGACCGATGTTGCCGCAAACACGGCGGCGCTGACGACCAAGGCGAACACTGCGGACGTTGTTTCGAATACGGATTTCAACACATATAAAAACACAACGACCAATGCTGTTAATAAAATTTCCGAAGATGTCACGACATTAAATAACACTGTCGCGACCAAGGCGAACGCATCGGATTTAACCACATTGCAAAACACTGTCAGCCAATTGCAACAAACGGTTGAGGGTTTACAAAGCACAACAACATCGCTTGAAACACAATGTCAGATGGGCAACAAGTAATAATGTGGCAAAAATCTGGGAAAACAAAAAAAGCAAGATAAAAAAAATTAAAAAAGCAAAAAAAAATTTGAAAAGGCTTTTTGGGTTATACGCATTTTGTGATATAATCCGAACCAAGGGACCAAAAGAGAGATGAGATTGGTATTTAAAACTTCTTTTATGTCGATATTGTGTGTATTGGCGACTGCTGGTGCATACGCGGCGACATCGGTTCGAACAATTGGTGGTGATGGTACGTATGACAGTGCGGCATTGGCGGCGATTGCGGCGACTGATATTGATGATGCGACCCGTGCGGGTTCACTGCGTTCGGTTGGTATGGTTCGTCCAACGACCTCACAACCCACGGCGGCGACTGGTTCCACGGTAACAACAACGACAACGGATGCGGGTGCCGGTTCGGCGTTGAAAAAGGCATCTGTTTCCACATCAAAAACCCCGACTGTTGGTCGTGGGACGGTAACGGTTGGCGGAATGCCGCGTGCGACAACATCGGTTGGTCGTGTGGCGGCGGGTCCGCGTTTGTCTATTGGCCAATATATTGGTGCGGGCAAGAATATGAGCATTTCATCACAATCTGGTGCGGCGATATCGAATGATTTGATGAATCGTATCGATGCGTTGGAACAAAATGTTGATAATTTATCCACCGAAAAACAGAACGTTATTTCCAATGGTGAATTTGTTTACATTGACGGCGCATCCGGTGAATTAGTTTTGGATACGGAACGTTTGAAAAACGCACTGGAATTGGCGGCGGGTTCCGATGGACGTGAAGTTCAATTGGGACACGATGACAACGGTTTGCTGTGGCGTTATGCGGGTGAAACCGATTGGCAACCATTGATTTCGTATGATGCAATTCGCGGTCCCCAGGGTGAAAAGGGTGACAAGGGCGACAAGGGCGAACCGGGTGAACCCGGTGCGGCGGCTGATTTGACGGGGTATTCGACCACTGCGCAAATGACTGCGCAAATGGATGCGGCGATATTGGATGCCATAAACACGGTTTGGACCGATGTCCAGGGCGTTTTGGATACCAAGGTTGATAAAGTCTGGGGCCAACAACACGCGGGCAAGGTTTTGGTTGTAAACCAATTGGGTAACGTTGATTTGGGCGATGTTCCGACATTATCGACATTGGGTGCATTGGCGACCAAGGATGAGGTTGAATCTGCCGACATCAAGGATAACACAATCAAAAACGCGGATGTTGCGGACGATGCGGCAATAGAGCGGCGTAAATTGGCAAATGACGTTATTGAATCATTGAATCGTGCGGACGAATGGTTAACGGATTACCCATCGGATGGGCGACACGTATTGGGTGTTGTTGATGGCAACAAACAGTGGATGCAGGTTGTTGTCCCGGACGAGGTTCAATACTGATTTATGTGGGGGTGACAGGAACAAGAACAGTTTTGTATTTATTTCGTTGTAATGTGAATTGGCGAACATAGATACGAAAAGCGATATTATTGACCGATATATATCAATTGTTGTATGGGCCGATGGTATTAAAACAAACAACAAACAAAAATAAACAAACAACAAACAAAAAAACAGAAAGGGAACAAAAATGAAAGTAAAAGTAAAAGGTTTGGTATTTGCCGGATTGGCGGCGGTTATCTTTGCCGGCAATGCACATGCTGCATTGCAAGCGGGTGATTTGGATCCAACGGTTAATCCAACACATGTAACCGCGAAAAGTTACGTTGACCGTGTTGTTACAAGTGCGGTTGACGGTGTTACAACTGATTTGACTGAATTGGAAGAGACGGTGGCGGGACACACAGAAACAATAGGTCAACATACTACATCAATCAGTAGTTTAAACACCAATAAAGCTGATAAAGCGACAACATTGGCTGGCTATGGAATCACTGATGCGTATACCAAAACAGAATCTGATGATAAATATCAAATTAAAGATAATTTGTCTAACAATATGACAACGGATACAGGTTCTACTACAAAATATCCATCTGTTGCGGCTGTTGAGACTGCAATTGAAGGTGTTACAACTGATTTGACTGACTTGGAAACTACGGTGGCAGGACACACAACCGCAATCAACACAATTAACAGCAGTGACCCGATGACATCCGGTATCACAGCTGCGAAAGTTGGTAATTATGACAGCCATATTGCCAATGATGATATTCATGTTACGGCCACACAAAAAACAAATTGGCAGGCTGCAACTGATGCTGTAAATAATGCAACAACCGGTTTGGACCAGAGACAACTTAAGTCAGACTCAAATGTCGCCACAGCAGGACACCATATTGAAGCGGGATATAATGTTGGTGCAAACTTGAAACGTTTGGATGATCAGGTTTATGCAAACGAAACCGCAATCACCTCATTGCAAACACAGGCTGCAGATATTTCTAATAAACAAAACAAATCCGATTCCAATGTCGCAACAGCTGGAAATTATATTGCAGCTGGACATGGTGTAGGTGCTAACTTGACAGCTTTGGATACTCAGGTTAAGGCCAATGCTGATTCAATCACTGACATTAAGGGTGGTGCTGTTATGACCTCTGGTATCAATTCCGGATTAGTAGGCCAAATCACAACCAATGCAACCAATATCACAGCTTTGCAGAATGGTAAAGAAGACAAAAACAATAAAACAACAACCGGCTTAATCACAAGCGATGCCAATGGTAATATCACGGCGGTTGCCGCGGGAACTGCTGATGCGTATGCTTCAACGTCCGCAATATCCAGCGACTTGACCAAAGTTAAAGATGCAATCACAGCCGCTAACGGTGTCGCGTCTGGTCTGGATGGTCGTTTGACCACGGCAGAAGGCGAAATTGATGCTTTGCAGGCTGCTGATACAACATTGCAGACCAACATTGATGGAAAACAACCATTGACAACCGGTTCAACTAACTATCAGTTAGGTGGTTTGAATGGAACTTGGACTGATATGAGCACAGCACAACAGAATGCTTTGAATTCTGGTATCGTTGCGTCAACTTGTTCTGCCAATGCACCTTGTGCATGGATTAACAATGCGTGGGTTCCAATTCAACAGTAATATCCACATTTGTGTTTCCCCCGAAGTTTTCGGGGGAACGCATTGGGTGTAATGATTTGTGGATATGTTTTATACATACATACAAACAAAAGGATAATTTATGAAAATTAAAATTAAAAATTTTGTATTTGCCGGTTTTGCGGCGGCGATGTTTGCAGGTTCCGCAATGGCGGCGGGCGATACGGTCGTTACATCCAAGGCGTACGTTGATTCTAAATTGGCGGCCAAGGCCAATACGGCTGATTTGGCGGCGGTTGCGACAAGTGGTGATTACGGTGATTTGATCAATAAACCATCTATCCCGGCGGCCCAGGTTCAATCAGACTGGAACGCGACAACGGGTATGGGTGTAATCCTGAATAAACCGACAATTCCAACTGTTCCAACAAACGTCAGTGCGTTTACCAATGATGCGGGGTATGCAACAACATCGCAATTGCCGACAATTGATACTGAATTAAGCCCGGCCAGCACGAATCCAGTTCAAAACAAGGTAGTAACAAGTGCAATTGCAACCGCAAACACCAACATCCAAAACTTACAACGGGATAAACAAAACAATATTGATGCGGATAACAAACTGTCTTATCAATATGTTGATGGTTTGGCAACGGTGGCACACAGTGGTGATTACAATGATTTGTCCAATAAACCAACAATTCCAACCGCGGTCAGCGATTTGACCAATGATGCAAACTATATAACGTCTGCTGATGTTCCGGCCCAGGTTAACGCGGACTGGACCGCGACAAGTGGTGCGGCACAAATCTTGAATAAACCGACATTGGCGGCGGTTGCGACATCTGGTAATGCCAGTGATTTGACCCAGGATGCAACACATCGTTTGGTAACAGATACCGAAAAAGCAACATGGAACGCAAAACAGGATGCAATTGGCGATTTGTCAACAATCCGTTCTGGTGCGGCGGCTGGTGCTACGGCGGTTCAACCGAACGATTTGGCGGCGGTTGCGACAAGTGGTTCATATAACGATTTGTCCAATAAACCAACAATCCCGGCGGCCCAGGTTCAATCAGACTGGAATGCAACAACGGGTATGGGTGTAATCCTGAATAAACCGACATTGTCTGCGGTTGCAACAAGTGGCGATTACGATGATTTGACCAACAAACCAACAATCCCGACCGTTCCGACAAACGTAAGTAGCTTTACCAATGATGCGGGTTATTTAACCCCAACAACCGCGGCAGAAGATTTCCAGGAAAAATCCGGTGTTGATTATGCGGTTGGAACATCGGCCGGTGGTTGGACCAGCATCGCGAAACCAAGCACCTGTGATGCGGACAATCCGTGTGCATGGGTTAACAATACATGGTATCGTATTGCCCAGGCTGGTGATTAATACGGTTTTGTTGTGTTTTAATACCAACAATCCCCTGGGGTTTACCAGGGGATTTTTTTATGGTTACTAACACTACCCACTAATCACTAAATCGCAAACATCAGAATTATACCGGCACCGGCAATAACTATCGCCGCCAATGTTAACGGCCAAAAATAACGCTTTACAATGGTGTTCGCGTGTTCCTGGAATCGCCACAGCAAATATCCAACAATCGCAAAACGAGCCGTTCTGAATATCGCCGACAGTCCCAAAAACAACACCGCCGGAAAGCCCATAAATCCCGCACATATCGCCATCAACTTATATGGCACCGGGGTTACCGCCGTCAAAAAGATTATGAATATACCGTGACGGATAAATAAAGACTGGGCCATTTCAAATTTTTCCATTGATGCAAAATTGTTTATCAACCATACACCAACGGAATCAAACACCCACAACCCAATGCAATACGCAATTATCCCACCAACAATCGAACCCAATGTCGCCGCCAATACAATCGGAAACGCACGTTTCTTGTTCGCAATAATCGGCGGAGTCATAAAAACTTCGGGTGGAATAAACAAAAATATCGATTCGCACACCGTTAATGCAAATACCACCCGTGTATAGGTTTTACTTTCCGCCTTGGCCAACATATATTCAGAAATTTTCATGCGTTCCCCTAAAATTTTTCTTGATTGTAATTAAATATCTTATACTTTACAATACAAATAAAGTATCGGGAAAAATTATGCAGAAAAAACAAATTAATTCAAATCGTAATGACCGTGTCGCCAGCAAGGTTCAAACACTGGTCGCGGAAATTTTGCGTGATAACTATGCCGAAGAACCGCTGATTGCCGGCGTTTCGCTGGTCGGGGCGGTCGCACATGGTGGATTACAATTTGTAAAATTGTTCTTTGTCGCACGTTCAAATGATGTCGCGGCGGTCCAAAAAAAGTTGGATGCCGAAACACGTGCGATTCGTTTCGAATTGGCACGCCGAATGAATCAAAAGTATGTGCCTGAAATAAAATTCGCATACGATGACACGATGGAACGTGCCGCACGAATTGATGAATTGCTGGATAAATTGCAAGGGGAATAAACGTGAACCAAAAAAATATCAGAAACTTTTCAATCGTTGCACACATTGACCATGGTAAATCAACATTGTCTGACCGTTTGATTGAATTTACCGGCGGGTTGGAATCACGTGAAATGAAGGCCCAGGTTTTGGACTCTATGGACATCGAACGCGAACGCGGGATTACCATCAAGGCCCAGACCGTGCGTTTGAATTATCGTGCAAAAGATGGCCAGGTTTATCAACTGAATTTGATGGATACCCCCGGACATGTCGATTTTTCTTACGAGGTTTCACGCAGTTTGGCCGCCTGCGAAGGGGCGTTGATTCTGGTCGATGCAACCCAGGGGGTCCAGGCCCAGACGTTGGCAAATGCTTATTTGGCGTTGGACAATGATTTGGAAATGTTGCCCGTTTTGAACAAAATTGATTTGCCGTCCAGTGATGTCGAAGGTTCGCGTCAGCAAATTTCTGATGTCATCGGTCTGGATGCGTCTGATGCGTTGTGTGTGTCGGGAAAAACCGGGGCAGGGGTCCCGGAATTGTTGGAAGAAATTGTGAAAAAACTGCCCGCACCATCGGGTGATGAAAACGCACCAACGCGGGCGTTGTTGGTCGATTCGTGGTATGATTCTTACCTGGGGGTTGTGGTTTTGGTTCGCGTTGTTGATGGTAAATTGCGGCGTGGTCAAAAAATTCGCTTTGTTGCAACGGGGGCCGAATATACGGTTGAAAAAATCGGTTATTTTACACCGAAAATGGTAAATGTCGATGAATTGAATACCGGTGAAATAGGTTTTATCATCACGGGTATGAAAACAATTCACGATTGCAAGGTTGGGGACACTATTGCCGATGCACGTGCAACCGCGGTCGCGTTGCCGGGTTTCAAACCTTCGGTGCCGGTTGTGTTTTCTTCGTTCTTTCCGATGGAGGCTGACGATTATCCGACATTAAAAGAAAGTGCCGAGCGTTTGGCACTGAATGATGCATCGTTCGTGTTTGCAACCGAAAAATCTTCGGCACTGGGGTTCGGGTTGCGTTGTGGGTTTTTGGGGCTGTTGCATATGGAAATTATCAGCGAACGTTTGGCACGCGAATTTAATTTGAATCTGATAAATACTGTGCCAAGTGTGTTGTATAAAATCCATTTGCGAAATGGCGAAGTGATGGATTTGGAAAATCCGGCTGATATGCCTGATATTACAAAAATTGAATCTATTGAAGAACCGTGGGTTCGGGCAACGATAATGATGCCCGATAAATATATGGGCGGAATTATGTCGTTATGTTCGGAACGCCGTGGAATCCAGGAAAATATATCCTATGTCGGCAACAGGGCGGTTTTGGTTTATAAATTGCCGTTGGCGGAAATAGTATTTGATTTTTATGACCGGGTTAAATCTATTTCATCGGGGTATGCTTCGTTCGATTATGTGGTCCAGGGATATTTGCCGTCTGATTTGGTAAAGGTTTCTATTCTGGTTAACGAAGAAAATGTTGAACCGTTGTCTTTTATGTGTCATCGCAGTGCGGCAGAAAAACGCGGACGGCAAATTGTCGAAAAGTTAAAAGATTTAATTCCGCGTCATCAATTTAAAATCCCACTCCAGGCCGCAATCGGTGGAAAAATTATTGCACGTGAAACTATCGCCGCGTATCGCAAGGATGTAACCGCAAAGTGTTATGGTGGCGACATAACGCGTAAAAGAAAATTATTGGAAAAACAGAAAGAGGGTAAAAAGCGTATGCGGACATTTGGTAATGTCGAAATACCACAATCTGCATTTATCAACGCATTAAAGGTTTAAGTCAAAGGGGTCAAAAATGAAATTTTTTGATGAGTTATCAAAGTATAATATCGCGGTCAAAAAAGCCAAACATAAATATAAATTGGCCGAAGCCACGATTACTGCAAACGGTTTTGTTGAAGACAAGGTTTGTATGGATTGGTCGCGTCAAGCGGTGTTTGAAGATTCTGGCGTAACAACACGTGATTGCGATGGAATTTCATTCGTTGGACCGAATCATTGTGAACATTTTTCTTTTACGTATCCATGTAAAAATACGGATTGCAAGATTTATGCTATGAACAAACTTTATTTTGATTCTGAAAAAGAATTGGATGCGGCACGTGCGGCACGCAGGAAATTTATTTTTAACAGATTATTTAAGTGCAATTTAAAATAAATTTTGGGGATATTGATTCATGGCTCATCAGTTCTTTTTTAATCCGTATATTTTGGACAACCTGGTTGCACCGGCACATGGTTTTGATGTCGTCCAGGATATGTCGGAACCCAGATTGCGTATGTATATAACGAATCGTGGGGTTAAAACGTTTTTTGTTCGCAAGCGTATAAATGGTCATGACCGCCGCGTTATTATTGGTAAATATCCGGATATGGATATCGAAGAGGCAAGATTAAGTGTCCCAATCGTTTTAGAAAATGCATCCAAGAAAGTATCGATTAAGCGAAAGAAAATTTTGTTCAAAGATTTTTTGAAAATGTATTTGAAAAAACGCGTGCATCGCAGCGTGGGTTCATACGATAAATTAGTTCGTGCAATAAATAAACATATTGTTCCGCTGTTTGAAAAAAATTTGTCTGATATTACCACCCAAGATATCAGTGATGTTATTTCCGCAATTGATGGTGTTGCGATGGCGGCACGTATGCAGGAATTGTTACAAAGTATTTATCGGTATGCGGTTGAAACAGGTTATGCCAAGGAAAATTTAGTAGCAAAATTACAGATGCCAAAACAGCACAGGCGTGTTCGACCGTTGAATAAATATGGTTTGCATCATCTGTTTGAATCGATAAATCGGGTGGAATCGCAAACTGTTCGTGCGGCTTTTTTGATGTTGATTTTTGGGTTTGCTACTAAAAACCAAATTTTTTCTATGCAGTGGTCTGATTTAGATTTTAACAGATATATGTGGAACGAACATCCGTTGTCGGACAGGGCGGTCGTTTTGTTGCAAAATTTACCCCAGGATGGTTATTGGGTTTTCCCGGGCCGTGGACACGGACATTTAACTGATCCTCGATTGGCGTGGATGCGTGTTGCCAAGGATGCCGGTATTCCTGATTTAACCATGGATGATGTTTATAAATTTCTTGCCAGACGTTTGGTTTGGGCGGGGGACAAGGAAGATTTGCGTCAAAATATGAATGATTTGTTGGACGAATTATTAAATTTTGATGAAATATAGATTTTGTTATCATTTGTTATAATTTCTTGACACTTGGATAAGAAAATGATAGTTTTAGCACATAAACGTCATTTTAACGATGACAAAAAGTTTAACATAAACAAAGGATAAGAAATGTCAACTTTTGAAAAAGTAAAAGAGATTGTAGCAGACAAATTGGGTGTTGATAAGGCCAAGGTTACCGAAGCGGCATCGTTTGTAACTGATTTGGGTGCGGATTCTTTGGACGTTGTAGAATTTGTTATGGAAGTCGAAAAAGAATTCGGTATCGAAATTCCAGACGAAGAAGCAACAAAGTTATTAACTGTTGGTGATGCAGTAAAGTTTATTGATGCACACGCAAAAAAGGCGGCATAATATCGCTTTGATGTTTTAGAAAGTTTTCCGTTACGCGTTTTGGTTATTGGCGTAACGGATTCTTTTTTTTCTGTATTTTATCAAAAAAACGTATTATCATAATATCTATGTTCAACCCTAGAAAGGATTAAAATATGAAAAGAGTTGTTATCACGGGTATGGGAATTGTTTCGCCTGTGGGAACCGGATTAGAATACGCATGGAAAAATATATTAGCTGGCAAATCCGGGGTCAGAAAAATTGATGAATTTGATGTGTCTGATTTATCGTGTCAAATTGCGGGTATCCCCGTCCGCGGAACCGAGCCGGGTGAATATAACCCTGATGCGGTTATCGAGGCACGCGATCAACGCAAAATGGATAAATGCACCATATATGGTGTTGTCGCCGCGGACGAGGCTGTTCGTGATGCAGGATTGGATAAATACGATGGCAGCAAGGAAAGAATCGGCGTTTCCGTTGGCAGCGGTATCGGTGGATTAAATACGATTTATGAAAATTGTATTGAATTGGCGAACGGTGGTCCACGTCATATCAGCCCGTTCTTTATTCCAAAATGCATTATCAATATGACGGCCGGACATATTTCTATTAAATATGGTTTCAAGGGACCAAATGTTTCATTGGTTACCGCGTGTGCCACAGGTGCACACAGCATAGGCGAGGGCGTGCGTTTAATTCAACACGGCGATGCCGATATTATGGTTTGCGGTGGTTGTGAAGGTGCGGTTGGAAAAATCGGTGTTGCGGGATTTGCCGCGATGAAGGCGTTAAGCACGCGTAATGATGAACCGACACGGGCTTCACGTCCATGGGACAAGGAACGCGATGGTTTCATTATGGCCGAAGGTGCGGGAATTTTGGTATTAGAAGAATATGAACATGCCAAGGCTCGTGGTGCAAAAATATACGGTGAAATTGCCGGGTATGGTTTATCGGGCGATGCCTATCATATCACGGCACCGGCCGAAAACGGCGAGGGTGGTAAACGTGCAATGATTGCGGCATTGAATGATGCCGGATTAAAACCAGCAGATGTTGATTATATCAATGCACACGGAACATCAACCGGTTTGGGTGATTTGGGCGAATTGGCGGCGGTCAAGGATTTGTTCGCAGGAACAGATGCGTGTATGTCTTCGACTAAATCTATGACTGGACATTTGTTGGGTGCCGCCGGTGCGGTCGAAGCGATATTCTGTACACTTGCGATTCGTGATGGGATTGTTCCTGCGACAATAAATTTGGACAATCCGGTTGACGAAGTTGGTGATTTTGATTTAGTTCCAAATGTCGCCAAAAAACGCAGGGTTGATGTTGCATTGTCAAACTCGTTTGGGTTTGGCGGAACAAACGCTTCGTTATTAATAAAGAAGGTCCGATAAATGCGATTAAGGCATCACATCCCGTATGATATAAATTGGTTTCCAAATAATACGGATGCCATTCCGGCGGGATGTGATAGTTTCGGAAATTGTTCCGCGTGTTCGTTGCGGAATTTGAAAAAGTTTTGTTACGTTTTATCGCCAACTTGTTTATATGTTTCTGACACGGATGATTTCGCCCAGGCTGTTTATTGGATGCCTAAAAAACGCATCAGTAATACAAATTTATTGTTAGGGGTGCCGCCACTTGAATTAGTGCAGTGGTTCTATAACACCCCGGTAGAGCAAGCACGTAAGATTGCGGGCGAAATAGTAGAAAATTCTGTATTAAAACAAACGCGGTAAAAAATGCTGCGTTTTTTACACTTGTGTGAAAAATAAAAATTTGTTACAATCAGGAAAGAACCAGATGGGAATCCGGTTCGGGGCTGTGAGAGGCCTTTACACATTCGGTGCAAGACATCGTAATCCGATGATTTCCGTTGTTTTGTATCGTTAAAATGTTTCCCCGATATATTCGGTCGGGGTGCCGGTGGTTATAATGGCATCGCCAAAAGACCACCGGGGTCATTAATGTGTATGATTATCTCAACACCCCGACCGTCAATTTCCATTGACGGTTTTTTCAATCCGGGGGGCATATATGAATAAAATTTTTGTTGTTTGTAGTGTATTAATTTTCTGTGTTAACGCTGGTTTCGCCGGTTGTATCCAGGCCACATTCTATGATAAAAAATACTATTGTTGTATTGATAAGGGCGAGTTGCCATCGGGAACACCCGATAACAATGTGGTTATGTTAAAGGACGGGGAATGGGCACCGATTAATCCCAATATGGCACACGTGATGAAATGTTCAAGTAGAAGCAAGATTGGCGACACAGAATATGGTTCGTTCGGTGCATTTGAGAGCAAGATTTCTGATAATACAGCAGATAAATTTTACCGGGGACAAAATTTGAAATACGCGGATTCTACCCAAAGTTATACAATGTATTACAAAGATTTTGCCACCAGACTGGGGTGGTATAGTATCATGGCTCGCTCGGACAACAAAGTTCCTGGCCGTGTTAATCGTGGTGGGGCTTCTGATGGAACTACGTATTTTCGATACGGGGTGTGCGAAAAAGCAGCCGATGTAGATAAAATGTGCATATATATGCAGGCCGTAAAGAATGGTATAACATCGTGTTGGTCGCATTGGAGTAATGATTATATAAAAGGGGCAGGGGAATCTTTGCATACCGGTGATGTTATACTGGTTGCAACCAGTTTTGGTGATTATTATTGTTCGTCTGATAACAGTGTTGGTAAATGGACCCCATTAAAATTTTGTTATAACAATAGGATAAAACATGGTGAACTTGTTAACAAGGCGTATGCAATTTTAAACAAATCTGAATTTGAAAAAAAATATATCAAATCAGAAAGTGATGGTGAAATTTGTTTAATAGAAAAGGACGAAGAAGATGAGTCTGGATATACAGAAGAAGAGACAGCCGCAGAAGAATCATCTGAATTGGGTGCCGATGCCGCCACAGAAGAATCTTCATCCGAAGAAGAACCCGAGGAATCATCATCCGAAACCGAATCCGTCATTCAATATGGTTATCAACAATGTTCGTCTAATTCTGATTGCACACGGGAAAAGTTATCCGCATATTTGAATGGCAATCCGTATTTACATTCAACAGATTGGTATTGTATTGAACAAACATCCGGGAACCATGTTTGTGCCGCCAAGGCCTGCGAAGATGAGTATGAAATAAAAACTATCAACGGCAATCCCCAGGGATATTGCATCAAAAAAACCGCATCTGTTGCCACCGCCGGTCAAACACCACCCGCCGGGCAACAACAAAAGCAATCTTACGGCAATTCCGATAAACCCACGGTAACATCCGAACAAAAACAACAATCAAGCGATGCGGAACGCATAAAACAATTAACCGCAA
>JAFSST010000039.1 GCA_017450905.1 Alphaproteobacteria bacterium | reverse complement strand
GTTTTATCCTTGCAAAAAGGGGATAAAGTTTTTAATCTGGACAAGAAACAAGTGGTTAATCGTTATGATTGAGCAAATTACTCTTACGGATTTCAGAAATCATATCATGTGCAGAATTGATGCACAAGGGCATAAAAACATCATAATAACCGGCCCAAACGGTGCCGGCAAAACCGCAATCTTGGAAGCCGTATCAATGTTATCAGGGGACCGTGGTATGCGTGGGGCCGCAATGGGTGATATTGCACGATTTGACGGAAACGGCGGATTTTCCGTATTTGCATCGTTAAACGATGAAACCGATGTTTCAATATACTTTAACCAGGGCGACACAAACAGGCATGCAAAAATCGATGGAACAAACGCAAACCTGGCGGATTTAGCCGGAAAATTGCGTATGGTTTGGTTGACCCCGCGTGAAGACAGAATTTTTGTCGAAGGGCCATCCGAACGCCGGGCTTTTTTTGACCGATTGGCGGCCAGTTTCGATTCCGCACATTCCGGACGAATTGCACGATTAAACAAACTGTTATCGGAACGTGCATTCGCATTAAAAAATGGTGCTGATGCCCATTGGCTGGATGCACTGGACGAACAAATCGCCGGAACCAGTGTCGCAATCGCCGCATCGCGGATACAATACGCTGGCGAGATTAATTATTTCCTGGCCAATGCCGCGGTATCTGTTACCGGGATGGTCGAAAACGAGATATTGGCATCCAATGCGGCAAACGCCGAACGTAAATATATGGAATATCTGAAATCTAATCGCACGTTGGTTTACGACAAAATGGTATTGGACGGCGTTAACAAATCAGATTTCGGTGTTTTTAACCAGGAACTTAGGTTACCGGTAAATTTGACCAGTACCGGCCAACAAAAAAAGATTTTAATAAACCTGATATTGGCACACGCGAAACTGGTTTATACAAAAACCGGTAAAAAACCGATAATTTTATTGGACGAAGCCGCCGCACATTTGGACAACGATGCACGTCAAAGGTTGTTTTATGAACTGGGTGATGCCCAGGCCCAGGTGTGGGCAACCGGATTGGAACCTGAAACATTTCGTAACGTTCCAGACGCGGTATTTGTTGCTTGCCTTGATGGTAAAATAAATAATATACTGTGATGGCAAAGGAATGGAAAATGGCAAAGATTGATTATGAATTGTTACTGGATAACGCGTTAAAAAATGTTGTCCGCGAAGCCCTTGTTCATGCACAAATAAACGGGCTGGGGGATGGAATGCATTTCTACATAACATTTCGGACACACGATGCGGGTGTTGTATTACCGGATTTTTTGCGAATACGGTATCCGGACGTTATGACAATCGTGTTACAGTATTCGTATAATAATCTGCACGTATCTGACAAGGAATTTGGTGTTCAATTGACTTTTGATGGTCGGCCATTTTTTATACGCGTTCCTTTTTCGGCATTGGTTGAATTCAAGGACCCATCGGTTGACTTTATGTTATCTTTTCACCAAAAGCCCAAGGATACATCTATGCCCGACAACGATATTGAATTACCATTCGAAGGTTCTGGCGACACAATCCCAGATGATGGACGCGTTGTATCGTTGGACGAATTTAGAAAGCGCAAGAAGTGATTATATTAGTGGTTAGTGTTTGTGGGTTGTGAAAACACCGGCAAATGCCGGTGTTTTTATCTACTTTTTTGTTTCTTTTTTGATTTCTTTTTCTAAATAACCTTCTAACCAATGGTTATCAAAATTCAACGTCCGAACATCACGGTTATTTAACAACTTTTTCTGTAACGGAATTGTTGTTTTCACACCTTCGATGACAAATTCATCCAACGCACGTTCGGCACGCATTATGCACGCGGCACGCGATTGTGCGTGAACAATTAACTTTGCAATCATTGAATCGTATGTTGGTGGAATCGTGTATCCGGTATAAACCGCACTGTCCACGCGAACCCCCAAACCACCCGATGGCGCATACAACGTTATTTTTCCGGGATTCGGGACAAATGTTTCAGAATCTTCGGCATTGATTCGAAATTCAATCGCATGACCGTGCGGTATTACATTAGATTGTGTATAACCCAATTTTTCACCGGCGGCGATACGAATTTGTTCGCGAACCAAATCAACCCCATAAACCATTTCTGTTACCGGATGTTCAACTTGGAGTCTGGTATTCATTTCCAGGAAATAAAATTTGCCACCTTCGTACATAAATTCGAACGTTCCGGCGTTCGTATATCCCATTTTCTTTGCAGCGTTTTTACATATTTCAATCATATCGTCCCGCTGTTTTTGGGTTAATGCGGCGGCGGGGCATTCCTCCATAACCTTTTGATTTTTGCGTTGCAACGAACAATCACGTTCACCGAATATAACCACGTTGCCGTGTTTATCGCCCAGAACCTGAAATTCAATATGACGCGGATGCAATAACAATTTTTCCATATACAATGTGTCATCACCGAATCCGCTGCGGGCCTCGTTTTTTGTGATTTCAAAAGCCTCGGCCATTTGGTCCGCAGACATAACCGGACGCATACCACGCCCACCACCACCGGCGGCGGCCTTTAACATAACGGGGTATCCAATTTTTTCACCCCATTTTAATGCATCTTCCAGTGTTTCAACCGCACCATCAGACCCCGGAACAACCGGCAAACCACATTCAATAGCCGTCCGTTTGGCGTTAACCTTGTCGCCCATTTTATTTATCATGGCCGCATCAGGACCAATCCAAACCAGTCCGTGTTGTTCAACCTTTTGAACAAAATCGGCACGTTCAGACAAAAAACCATACCCCGGATGAATAGCATCCGCGTTCGTCAACAATGCCGCCGTCAATATCGCCGATTCATTCAAGTAAGAATCCCGCGATGGTCCCGGCCCAATACATACCGATTCATCCGCCAATTGAACATGCATTGCATCACGGTCAATTGTTGAATAAACCGCAACCGTCCGAATACCCATATCACGGCACGCACGAATTATACGCAGTGCAATTTCACCACGATTCGCAATTAAAACTTTTTTAATTTTTGGCATTTTATTTTTTCTTGTTTTCTAAATAAATCCAGAACATCATCCCCGTCAACATAAAACAAAAGAACGTTACAATCATAACTATTCCGGCGGCCAAATTAACACTGAACGTTGATATATTCCAACCAAATAACATTGGCAAAACCCACAACCCCAGCGATGCAATAACCAACCATCCCAGTCCAAAGAAAGTCAAAAATTTTGCGATTTTTTCCAATATATTTTTTTTCATTATTTCCCCCCTGCTTTATTCAATAATTATCAACGGTTGATCAAATTCAACAGCCTGGCCATCGGAAACCAAAATTTCTTTTACCACACCGTCCTTGTCGGATTTAATCGGATTAAACGTCTTCATGGCTTCGACCAAGATAACCGTATCACCCGCCTTAATCTGGGCACCAACCTTGGTAAATGGTTTTGCACCCGGTTCAGGCGACAAATATGCAACACCGACCATTGGTGATTTTAACGCATAACCCGCAATTGAATTATCGGCCGGTTCACTGTTTGTATGCTTTGCACTGTCTGCGGTTGGTAATGTCGGCATTACGGTTGCCGCCGTTTGTTTTGATAAATGTATATGCTTGCGATAGACACCAAATAAAAATTGACGTTCCAAATCCAGTTCTGTAATACCCATATCGTCCATTATTTTTGACATAGACTCTACGGTTGCACGAAATGACATTTTTTATCCTTTTGTAATAATTCGTATCACCATTGGATGATACCATAAAACGCCCACTTGTCAAGGCACAGGGTCAAAACCAAAGCCCCCGCCCGGTCTGCACCGCGAAATTCGGCGTAAACCCATTATTGTCCCACGGACCAATCCATATTTTTTTATTGCAGTTTTGGTATATTCACTGCACGTTGGGATAAACCTGCACGCGGCACGCCCACCAAACACAGGTGATATAAATTTTTGATAAACCCCTATGAGCCATATTCCAAAAAGACGTGGAAATTTACGCATTTTTTGTTTCGTTTGAACGTATTTTCTTTACATATTTATGCAAAATGTGTGTCAAAGCCTTGGACACGGCGATTCGGCCTGATTGTCGGTCGGCATTCAATATACCGGCACGTGCAATAAAAACATAATCATATTCAGGTGCCATTAAATCAGCATTAAAACGAATCCAATCACGCAACAGGCGTTTTGCACGATTACGTTGGACCGCCAATTTAAACGTCCGTTTTGTTGCCATAACCCCATATCGTGGGTCATCTGGAAACTTTGCCATTTTGGCCCGAACGACAAAATACGGCGACAGTGCCACCGGGTCTGAATCGGTCATAAAAAAATCTTTATGGTTTTTTATTGTATCTCGCATACCCCGTATAATATCAGAATTTGCATAAAATCAAATAAAAAGTTCCGGTTCGCTTGATTTTTGGAATCTGGGCGTTTATAGTATAAAAAACGCTTACCAAAAGGTGCAACAATGTATAACTGGTTGATGAAATTTTTCTCGGCGGATATGGCAATTGATTTGGGAACGGCGAATACGCTGATTTACGTCAAGGGACGCGGAATCGTTCTGAATGAACCATCGGTGGTTGCGGTCGCTGAAAACAGACTTTTGGGACGCAAGGAGATTCTGGCCGTGGGAACCGAAGCCAAACAGATGTTCGGTCGGACCCCCGGAACAATTACGGCTGTTCGTCCGTTACGTGATGGCGTTATCGCGGACTTTGAAGTTGCCGAAGAAATGATTAAATACTTTATTCGCAAGGTTCATCATCGCAGTCCACTTACCGCACCGTTAATTATTATCTGTGTGCCGTCATGTGCAACCCAGGTGGAACGCCGTGCTATACAAGAGGCCGCCGATGCCGCCGGTGCTCGCAAGGTTTATATTGTCGAAGAATCAACCGCTGCCGCAATCGGTGCGGGATTACCGGTTGAAAAACCTGTGGGTTCAATGGTGTTGGATATTGGTGGCGGCACGACCGAGGTTGCGGTTATGTCACTTGGCGGAATCGTATATTCAAATGCTGTTCGAACCGCTGGCGACCAAATGGATTTGGACATTATCGAATATGTTCGTAAAAATAAAAACTTGTTGATTGGTGAAAACACGGCCGAAGAAATTAAAAAGAAAATCGGAAATGCCATATCGCCCAAGGACAAGGTTAACGAATTAACAATGAAAATCAAGGGACGCGATTTATTAAGCGGAACACCCCGCGAAACAATCATTACTGAATCTCAGGTGGCATCCGCGTTATCACAAACAGTTACAAAAATCGTTGATACCGTTCGCCACGCATTAGAGGCCACCCCCCCCGAATTATCCGCCGATATTGCAGATTTAGGTATCGCGATGACCGGTGGTGGTTCATTATTACGTGGATTGGATGCGGCGATACGTGCCGCAACGGGGTTACCGGCGTTCTTGGTTGACAATCCATTGGCATGTGTTGCCCGCGGCAGTGGTAAAATTTTATCCAGTCCGGACAAAAACAAGCATATATTGCAAACAATGTATTAAAAAACGCCCGTTTGGGCGTTTTTAATTATTCACAACCTTTGTTCTGGCGTTTGACCGAGCCGGTCTGGATTCAATAACGTGAAAACCTGTTATACATTTTCTTGATTATTGGGATTTCTGTGCCATTTGCCTTGGCCTTTTTTACCAAGCCGTTCATCGCCGACAAGCCTTCGACCGTTCCAATCGGTTTTTCACCACGTGCCAATGACATACCCGCCGAAAAATTACGACTGGTTTGGGATGTGGCGGTCAACAACAAATCACCCAATCCACAAAAGTCCAAAAATGTTGGCATTTTCGCCCCCATTTTCATCCCCAATTTCACAACTTCACCCCATGCGGCGGTCATAACCAGGGCCGATTGATTTTCGCCCTCGCCCCGAACTTTTACATATCCGCTTATCAACGACACGGCGTTTTTACCGACACTGCATATTTCGGCACCAACAACATCCCGCGTCAGGCTCAGATGCAAATTTCTGAAAATTATACGACCGGCATCTTGCACTTTTTTATTCCCCGCCAATGTTGTTCCTGTTGGGACACCACGTGCAACCTCGGCCGCGAATTGTGGTCCGGCCAAAACACCGATATTTTTTGCCGCTGGGATTGTTTCGTGTAAAACCTCGGTCATAAATTTCCCTGTTTTTGGTTCGGCACCCTTGGTGCAAATAATTACCGGCTGTTTTTGATAATTTTGCCCTGCCCGCCCCATTGTTTCACGAAAAAACGCCGCCGGTGTAACCGCCAACCACACATCACACCCTTTTAAATCAGCCATATCACGCGTAACCAGAACATTTTTTGGCATTGTGGCACTATCAAAACGCTTGGCATCGCCATCAAAAGACCACAAAACAACATCCGATTCACCACGTGCAATCACAAAAGCCAACCCTGTTCCCCATGCACCGGCACCGATGATTCCAACCTTCATTTCAACTTCCTTATTTTCTTTTCAATCTTTGGGACAACGACCAAACCATCGTCCGCCAAATCTATTGCACGCATATAGGCGTTTTTTGCATCGGTTTTATTACCAATCTTTACATAAACATCACCCATGTGTTCAAACAAAGACGAACAAGTATTTGCCGTTTTACCAACCTGGTCAAAGATTTCCAATGCGGCATCTGGACCTTCACGCACCAATACCACCATTCCAACAGTATCCCATGCAAAAACATCAGTTGGGTTTTTCTTGATTAACATCATGGCATAGTCATACGCATCGTCCAAATTTTTACCCTTGGATGCCCAAATTCGTGCCTGGACAGCCAATGTTTCCGCATCAATCGATGCCAATTTTGTTGCATCGTGAATATCATTTTGGGCCGATGACAAATCCCCAAAAGCCAAATACACATACGCACGGCGTTTTAACAAGTACGCACGACCGAAATCAGGTAAATTTTTATTCTTTAACGCCCGATTAATTGTTCGAACGGCATCATATTTGTTCCCCATTTGAATATGATTTGCGACCATACGTTCCAGTGCGGGAACAAACAAAGGGTCATGTGTCAAAATCTTTTTCAACAAACGCATACCGTTTTCCTTATCAGCGATACGAATTTGTGCAAAAGGGTAAAAAGGACTGGCCCGCCCTATTCTGTTAAGCACCGATGAATAATTGCCATTGGTGTTATACAAAAACTGACCCGAATAATAATTTATCGCATCATTGAATATCGGCTCGTTATTTCCGGTTATTTCCACAAATCGTAACAACAACAGCGATATATCCGAATACTGCATTATTTTCGTATGTGAAACAGTTTGAATCAAATTAAACGCCAATGCGTTTCTGATACCGCCGAACACCGACCATTTTGGCACATCGTTAAAATCAGACAAAAACATTCCCGATGGTGTCGAAATAAAATCTGAACGCAATATGTCGGCATCTTCTAAATAGCCAAATTCGTAATAAAAAGACATCAAATACAAATAGTCCATTATATTCATAAATTCGGGCTTTACATTGGCAAACTCTTCGGCGGCACGCTTTATATCACCGGTTTCAACAAAGATTTGCCCACGAACAAAAGACTTCCACGAATCATTTGTTTGCAATTTATCAATATACTTTAATGTTTCCGTTTTACGGTTTATACCAATCGCCGACCATATACGCAGCGGCGCAAAAAACGCCGATGTGTCGTTACTGTGCCGTTTGTATAAATCAGACCACTTGTTTTCACGAACTAATCCGGCATCATAAATCAAACGCGAAGGTGCTGATTTCTCGCCGGCCAATGACCGCATATCTGACGGCAATTTCCCGGACAAAAAATCCGATAAAATCCGCGTGTTTTTAACCGATGCATAATCAACATCGGAAAATTCAGCGGTGAACTTTGATGCCGATTCAAAATCATTAACATAAATCGCATGCTGGGCCGCCAAAAAAGCCCCGTATTTTGTCGTGATTTCGTTATTTACGGTATCTTTCTTTGTATTAAAAACGCGATACCCGCCCAGTGTGCACAACGCCGCCATCGCCACGCATGCACCAATAAAAAAAATAGAAGTTTTTTGTTTTGTCATAACAAGACTTATGCTACAATAATACATTATGAATAGCAAAGAAAAATTTGAAATTTACGAATCGTTATTACGCGAATGGTCCACAAAAATGAACCTTGTCGCCCCCAGCACTCTTTCCGACATAAAAAACCGGCATTTTGCTGATTCGGCACAGTTGGCTGACATTATCCCAACCGGGACAGAAATCGTTGATTTGGGCAGTGGTGCCGGCTTTCCCGGCGTTGTGCTGGCCATAATGGGTTATAATGTAACATGTATTGAATCCATTGGTAAAAAGACCGATTTTTTAAACGCGATTAAAAACAAACTAAATTTGGAAAATCTGACAATTTATCATGGTCGCGTGGAAAACTTTTTACGCGAAAAGACCGGTAAAACGCGTGATTTTGTGTTCACCGCACGTGCGTTTGCACCGCTGACCAAAATACTGGATTATGTTCACGGTCCAAAAAGCCGGCTTTTTCTGCTAAAAGGCCGGGAAATCGAGGCTGAAATTGCAACCGCAAAAAAGCATCATAAATTCAAATACGAACTGATCCCATCAAAAACAGGTGATGGTTTTATTATAATTTTACAAACAATGTAATTTCACATGAAATAAACCACAACACATTGTTTTTACACATTTTTATCACACACATATATTTATTTCACATGAAATTAAATTTAACACATTGATTTTAGGTGTTTTTTTAAATTATATTTTTATCTCTTGACCGGCGTTTTTTGTTGTTTTATATTTCTTTATGAAAGGAATTATATATGACAGAGATAATAGCATTTGCGAATCAAAAAGGTGGGGTTGGCAAAACAACGACCGCCATTAACCTGGGGGCATCGTTGGCCGCCATAAAAAAACGGGTTTTGTTGGTTGATTTGGATTCCCAGGGCAATGCCGGAACGGGACTTGGGTTTGTGCGTTCTTCGCACAGCCAAAGTGTTTACGGTGTGATTATGGGGACCGACAGTGCGGCAAACAATATACTTTCAACCGCGATACCGGGCTTGCACATTTTGCCATCAACCCAGGCGTTGGCCGGGGCCGAAGTTGAATTATTGGATATTGACAATCGCGAATATCGTTTGCGTGATGCATTACGTCCGATAATGGAACACTATGATTACATATTATTGGATTGTCCGCCCGCATTGGGGTATATAACATTGAACGCATTAACAACGGCAAATCATGTTATTATCCCGCTGCAATGCGAATTTTTCGCCCTGGAAGGTATTTTGCATCTTGTAAACAATATCGATGGGATTCGTCAAAAATGGAATCCTGATTTGGATGTATTGGGCGTTTTGCTGACCATGTATGACCGCCGTTATGGTATGACACGCGATGTCGAAGAAAACATTCGTGAAACATTCGGGGACAAGGTTTTCAAAACTATCGTTCCACGAAATGTTCGTGTGGCCGAAGCCCCCAGCCATGGCAAACCGGCATTATTCTATGACTTTAATTCGACCGGGGCCCAGGCATACCTGCGGGTTGCAACCGAAGTAATTCAAAAACTAGAAAAAGGGGAATAAAATGGGAAAATTCGGACTTGGACGGAATTTAAACGATTTGCAAAATGAAATTGGCGTTGCACCAGACATATCTATTTTATCCGGGACTGAACGTGTTGTTGTTCGCAAGATTCCGTTGGTCCAAATCGGTGTTAATCCGGACCAACCACGCAAAACATTTAACGAATCTGAATTGGCTGATTTGGCGGCATCAATTCGCGAAAAGGGTGTTTTACAACCGATTTTGTTGCGTTCCGTGTCGGGCCGACCATATTCGTATGAAATCGTGGCGGGCGAAAGGCGTTTCCGTGCCAGCAAAATGGCCGGATTGACCGAGATACCGGCATTAGTAAAAAATCTGGCGGATGATAACGCGATGGAAATCGCACTGATTGAAAATGTTCAACGTGAAAACCTGAACCCGATGGAAGAGGCCGCCGCATACGTAAACCTGATGTCAAAATGCAAATACACATTGGACGATGTTTCGCGGTTGATTGGCAAATCAGAAAGTTACATTCGGAATTTTTTGCGGTTAAATTCGTTGCCTGATTCAGTAAAACAGATGGTAGAGCAGGGTGATTTATCGGCATCACATGCACGTGCAATCGCGGTGGCGGAAAACCCGGAACAAATGGCCCGACAAATCATAGAAAACAAAATGTCGGTTGCGGACACTGAAACGATGATGAAACGTGCAAAAAGGTCATCAAAAAGCCGGTCTTTTACGCAAAAAACGATGTCTGAATCGGTTGTTCGTGAAATGGTCAAACGAATTATGGACGTAATTGCCGCAGATGTTCAAATTCGCGAAAAACGGGGCGGGGCGGGCCAGATTATCATTTCATTTGATAACCGCATGCAATTAAACGAGATTGTCGATAAAATCACCGGCAAAAACGCGTAAAATCATCAAAAAAACCGGGAAATACCGGTTTTTTTATAAACTTTTTAACGGCGTTTTTGTCATTTCAATAAACATTATCAATTGATAGGTTGTGGGTTTGCGTTTTCCGGCCACAATTTGTTCGAACCATTTGGATTCGTTAACACCAAATAAATCACAAACGATATACAGCGGAATCCGGTTTTTTTGACGGATTTCTTCGATTTCTGCCCCCAGTTGTTTCAAATTCATTTCGTTCCCCGTTATTTATAACAAACTAAAACCATCTGAAAACCAGATGGCAGGAGGTTCGAAACTATATTACACCGAATAGTCCGGTTTATTTATACATATCACCGGCCCCCTGCCACCATACTGGGACAGGCGTTTAATGTCGGCGCCGACAGGTGTAAGAGGGTTTCGACACCCCCATATAGCAAATGCTATACGACACGTATATTATAAGATAAAATCGGCAAGTGCAAGAGAATAGTGGTTTTTGGGGGTGTAAACAATCGGCACTATTTTGTTGCATTTGAAAAATTGTTTGTTATAATTCCCGATACCTTGGGTGGATAATATGGGTGGTTAGCTCAGTTGGTTAGAGCGTTACGTTGACATCGTAAAGGTCGTTGGTTCGAGTCCAATACCACCCACCAATTTTCACCAAAGCGAAGCGAGGGCTTATAAAATATACCATGAAACGAATGCAAATATAATTTTTCAAACAATAAAAACGGGATTCTGTGGACACCCCGTTTGGTGTCCATTTTTTATGGATAAAGGAAAAAACATGGCACAAAAATATCTTATTACATCGGCATTACCATACGTTAATAACATTTTGCACATTGGGCATTTGATTGGATGTTTGCTGCCAAGTGATGTTTACGCTCGTTTTTGCCGGGCAATGGGGCGCGATGTTTTATATATCGGCGGTTCTGACGAACACGGCACACCGTCCGAGGTCGGTGCATTAAAGGAAAATTTGTCGGTCGAAGAATATGTTGATAAATATCGTGCAAAACATTTGGATGCGGTGCGTGATTTTAATTTGTCGTTTGATTTATATGGACGCACACATACAAAATTGCACGAAAAACTGATTCACGAATTGTTTGAACGGTTGGATTCGTTGGGTCTGATTGTTGAAAAGGTATCAAAACAACCGTATTCATTAAACGAAAAGAAGTTTTTGGCGGACCGATATGTTGTTGGCACTTGCCCACGGTGCGGTTATGACCGGGCATACGGTAACGAATGTGAAAAATGTGGTGCTTCATTGGACCCGGCGGATTTAATCAACCCGCACAGTGCGGTTGACCCATCGTCCCCGGTTGAAATGCGTGAAACAAAGCACCTGTATTTCAAATTAAGCAAAATGCAGGATAAATTGCGGGAATGGGTAAATTCGCGTGTTGGTTGGCCTAAAACCGCAATTGCAATCGCAAACAAGTGGTTGGACGAAGGTTTACACGACAACCCAATTACGCGTGATTTGAAATGGGGTATTCCGGTAAATAAACCAGGATTCGAAGACAAGGTTTTCTATGTCTGGTTTGATGCACCATGGGGATACGTTTCAATATCCCAGGCGGCAACCGATGATTGGGCATCTTGGTGGAAAAATCCGGATTGTCATTATACCGAATTTATGGGCAAGGATAATGTTTCGTTTCATTCGGTGTTTTTCCCAGCCCAGGAATTAGCAATGGATGACGGTTGGAAAACGGTCGATATGTTAAAGGGATTTAATTTCTTGAACTTTAATGGTGCAAAAATATCAAAATCAACCGGCAACGGGATATTCCTGGACCAGGCTTTATCCGTTGCACCGGCGGATGTGTGGCGTTATGCACTGATTGCATCAACACCGGAAAGCGATGACACCGATTTCACAATCACGCGATTCGCAGAAATCGTGAACAAAGATTTAAACGGATTACTGGGGAACTTTGTTTCACGCGTATGCAAATTAACCGACAAAAACTTTGGATTAAACGTTCCAAAATCAAATGGCACAGATTCCGCATTGGCGGCACGTTTGGACGAAAAAATCGCCGAATTAACATCTATGCTGGATGCGTGCGAATTTCGTAAATCAATAGCGGCGTTGCGTGAAATATACGGTATTGCAAACGAATATATGACCGCACGCGAACCGTGGACATTGATTAAAAATGGCGATACAGACGGTGCGGCGGCGGTATTAAACGAATGTTTCCAAATGATTGATTTGTTTGCACGTGTATCGGCACCATTTATCCCGGATACGGCGGAAAAAATCAAAAACATATTCGGCGGTAATCACGATTTGTCTTGGCCGGTCAAATACGAACACAGAATCAAGGCGGGTGAATCTTTTGTTGTGCCGGAAAACTTATTTACACGTATCGATGATGCACAGATTGATGAACTAAATGAACGTTTTGTAGCAAAATAAGGGGGCAGGGTATTATGAACACACCAGAAAGCACTTTTTCAAAAACAGAAGAAAAAATTATAAAAATAATTACAAAAACAATTTCATTAAACAACATAAAAATAAGTAAATTCAGCAGATTAAACAGCGATATAGGATTAACTTCTTTGGACACGTACGAGGTTTTTATGAATCTGGAAACCGATTTCGGGATTGAAATACCGTCTTTTATCAGCACGGATATATCCATCAGCGATTTGGCAAGTTATATTGATACGGCCGTGCAAAGACAAGCAATAAAAGAAAATATGCGTGCAAAAACACACGGGATAAAAAAATAAAAATGTCAGAACAAACACCAATAAAACTTGTTTTGTTGTCCTGTTGCACACCATGCAGTGCCGGTGCAATCAAGCAACTGGCCGAAGGTGCAATTCCAGGTGTCCAAGATTTTATTGTTTTGTTTTTTAACCCAAATATATTTCCGGAAACCGAATACAAAAAGCGTATGGATGAACAAATAAAATACTGTGAACAATTGGGCGTAAAGTATTTTATTGGAAAATACAATCATGATGAATGGCGGGCGGCGGTTAGGGGGCTGGAAAATGAACCCGAACGCGGGCGGCGTTGTAGTGCGTGTTTCAAATATCGCTTTGATTTTGCTAAAAAATTTGCGATGGAAAACGGGTATAATGCCATCGCATCGGTTTTCGGTGTATCACGCCACAAAAATCAAATACAGGTAGATATTGCCGCACTCTGCAGCCTGGGAAAAGATATTTATATGCCGATTAAGTGGGATGAAAACCTGCGTCAGAAAATAAATCACGAATCCGATTTCTATCGCCAAAATTATTGTGGCTGTGAATTCAGTATTCGCAAGATATAGCACGGTATTATATTACCGATACTTCATACACCCCGCGATTCGGTGATTGGTATTTTAATTATTTTGACCGTGTGGGTCAATATGTTTTTTTTAAACGCTTGTATTATTTGCATCCCTGAATTTTGATTGCTATAATCAAAAGAAAAAAGGAGTGGCAATTATGTCATCAATACTGGTTTTCCCCGGCCAAGGTTCACAAACAGTGGGAATGGGACACGATTTATATGAAACAAATCCGGATGCACGTGCCGTTTTTGACGAGGTTGACGATGCGTTGGGACAAAAACTGTCTGATATTATATTTAACGGCCCTATCGAAGATTTAACCCTGACAACCAATGTCCAACCGGCAATTATGGCAACATCTATTGCGATGTTTAGGGCATCTGGGGTGAAATTAACCGAATATGTTGCGGGACATTCGTTGGGTGAATACACCGCGTTGTGTGCCGCGGGTGCGTTATCATTGGCGGACACCGCAAAATTGTTGCGTTTGCGTGGCGATGCAATGCAACGTGCGGTTCCAGTCGGTCAGGGATTAACCGCGGTCATATTGGGATTGGATATTGACAAAGTTCGCGAAATTTGTGCCGAAACAGATTGCGATGTCGCAAACGATAACTGCCCGGGCCAGGTCGTTGTTTCGGGTGCGAAAAACATCGTTGAAAAAACATTGGAATTGGCCAAATCTGCCGGTGCCAAACGTGCTATGCCGTTGGCTTTATCGGTCCCTGTCCATTGTCGAATCCAGGAACCGGCCGCCCAGGAAATGGCCGAGGCATTATCAAACACAAAAATTGAAATTCCAATGGCAAAATTGATTTCGAATAAAACTTGTACACCTATTTCGGACCCTGATGAAATACGCAAATCTTTGATTTATCAAATGACGCATGGTGTGCGTTGGCGTGAAAGCGTATTGGAAATGCACAAATTGGGCATCACCGAAACAATCGAGGTTGGACCAGGTGCGGTTTTAACCGGTCTGACCGGTCGTATATGTTCAGAAATGAGCGGCAAAAAATTGGAGATATAAAAATGACAGAATTAAAAAAAACACCTGATATGATTGTTTTTACACCGGTAGCGGGTTGGACAATTAACCGTGCCATCGCATATTCAATCGATACGGCAAAAAAACAAAAAAAGCCGGTCCAAGTCGATATTAATGACATTGTTTTGACGGTTACAGAAAAATCTGGTTTATCAGAAGTTAAAAATTTATATTTGAAACTGTTAAACGAAAAATACTCAATGAAAAAATAAAAATGGGGGAAGATATGTTCGATTTATCGGGGAAAGTCGTTTTAATCACCGGGGCAACCGGCGGAATCGGTGGGGCTATTGCACGCAAAATGCGGGAGGCCGGTGCAACCGTTGTTATTTCCGGTCGTAATACGGCAAAAATGGATGCGGAATTTGATGATTCTTATATAAAAATCCCGTGCGATTTGGCATCCGATGGTGGGGCGGTTGAACTGGTTATGGATACAATCGAAAAATGTGGCAAATTGGACATATTGGTAAATAATGCCGGAATTACTGCGGATACGCTGTTGATGCGTATGACCGATGAACAATTCGATAATGTCATTAATACCAATTTGCGTTCTTGTTTCAAAATGTGTCGTGCGGCTATTATGCCAATGATGAAACAACGTTTTGGTCGTATTATCAATATGGCATCTATTATTGGTGTTATTGGCGGTCCGGGCCAGGCAAACTATGCCGCATCCAAGGGTGGTATGATTGCGATGACAAAATCCATCGCGGCCGAGGTCGCATCCCGTGGTATCACCGCAAACGCAATTGCACCAGGATTTATCAAAACACCAATGACCGATGTTTTGTCCGAAGATTTAAAAAAAGCATATTTAGCACAGATACCAGCCGGTCGATTTGGTGAACCAGATGATATTGCAAACGCATGTGTGTTTTTGGCATCCGAAGAAGCATCTTATATCAACGGTCAAACATTAAATATAAACGGTGGCATGGGGAGATTTTAAGCGGTCTGGGCAAATGCGAAGATTTGGTATTATATGCAAAAGTAAGATAAGTTATGCAAACATTTGATGTTATTGTTATTGGTGGGGGACATGCCGGGGTCGAAGCCGCGGCCGCCGCCGCACGCCGTGGCGGGAAAACACTGCTTTTAACAATGCGTGAATCTGACTTGGGTGCTATGTCGTGCAATCCGTCCATTGGGGGACCCGGTAAATCCCAGATGGTGGCGGAAATGGACGCACTGGGTGGTGTTATGCCGGTTGCCGCTGATATGGCCGGGATTCATTTCAGAACATTGAATGCATCGCACGGCCCCGCAACCCAGGCACTGCGTGCACAAATCGACAGAACAATGTATCATGACGCGGTTGTTCAAATTTTGGCCGGATATAAAAATTTGACTATTGCGTATGAAACCGTTGATGATTTAGATATAAAAAACAAAACTATAAACGGCAAATATGCCGGCAAATCCGTAATTTTAACCACCGGGACTTTTTTGGGCGGCTTGGTCACAATGGGCTCTGAAAAAATACCGTCTGGTCGTATTATGGACGATGGCGGTTATCAACAGCCTGACACAAAAATTTCAAAAATCTTACGCGATGCAGGATTTGAACTTATGCGGCTTAAAACAGGAACCCCGGCACGAATCTACCGTGATTCGATTGATTTTTCGGTATGCGAAGAACAACAACCCGACACCCCACATGATTGGTTTTCGGACGGTTGCGATAAAGATAACAATTCCGCGGTCTGTTATATCACACACACAAACGAAACAACCCATAATATAATTCGCGAAAACATAAAATCTGCACCAATGTATAATGGCGATATTGTTGGCACAGGCCCCCGTTATTGCCCAAGTCTGGAAGACAAAGTTATGCGTTTTCCCGAACATACATCGCATCATGTTTTTCTGGAACCCGAAGGGTTGGCCAGTGATTTAATTTACCCGAACGGTATTTCAACCAGTTTTGGACGCGAAATCCAAGATAAATGGATTCGCACAATTCCGGGATTGGAAAACGCACGCATTGCACGTTTTGGGTATGCGATTGAATACGATGCAATTGATGCACGCGTGTTAGATTCACATTTAATGTCCGATGAATACGATGGGTTATTTTTTGCCGGTCAAATAAACGGCACATCCGGATACGAAGAAGCCGCCGCCCAGGGTCTGGTTGCGGGTGCAAATGCTGCGGCGTTTGCTTTAAATGAAAAAACATTGGATTTGGACCGAACAAATTCCATGATTGGTGTTTTAATCAATGACATAACAACCATCGGGATTGATGAACCGTATCGTATGTTCACATCACGTGCGGAATATCGTTTAAGCCTGCGTGCCGATAACGCAATCAGTCGTTTGGGCGGGCTGGCGGTGGAATTAGGTTTATTGCAAAAGCCGGCTTTTTTGGCAAAAATGGATAAAAAGGCCGGTAAAATTGCCGAAAACGATAAATTTTATGCCGGCTATATCATGCGAAACGCCCGGGAAATTGAATCATATCGCCGCGATAAAGAAATCAAAATACCACATAATTTTGACTATTCCACAATGCCGGGATTAACAAACGAATTACGCGAAAAATTAACCAAAATCCGTCCGCAAAACATTGCGGAATTGCAACGAATCCCC
>JAFSST010000038.1 GCA_017450905.1 Alphaproteobacteria bacterium | reverse complement strand
CGTGCGAACCACTGCCACCATTTGCATCATAAGATATGGTTACGGTGTCTTGCGTCCATTGTGCGGTAAATGTTTTATTTGTTGCACCATAATTCCATTGAAAATGTGTATTTTCGGCCTTTATATCACTTGTGCCTGAAACTTTCCACCCGGCAAACGAATATCCCGATTTGGTACATGTATTTGCAGAAACCCGAAAATGCAATCCATTTACAACACCAGAATCTACGGGCGGGGTTCCTGTGCCGGTGCCACAAGAATAGGTAACCTTGTTTGACGCACACGAAACATATCCATTCCAATAATCTTCGTAACCGGTAAAATATTGTGTCATACCCGTCGGGCACGATTGTGCCAAACTAGAACTGTTGCGAAACGGAACATACATTGAACCGGGACTGCCATTGGCGACCAATCCACTGAACATTGATGGTGGTATGTATCCTGTCAAATATGTTGCGTCGGCAAATGTTCCCCAGAAAATATGCTGAACATATCCGCCCAAAATATCACTAAACAAATTTTCCGGTAATGATGTTATATGAGACCCTTGAAACGTATTCATAAACAAACCCGCACCACGCCCCTCATCGGGATTAGTATAAATGCCATAAAACAAATTACTCGGAATAGAGGTAATAGCGGCATTTTTAAATGTTTCAAAAAATACAGGCAGTTTATCAATTGTGGGTGGAAAAATCGCGCCCAACGACCCTTCGATACTCGTAATACTTGATGGTAACTTAAAAGTTGTATAATCACCACCGGCAGTGTAATTATAATAACCCGTTGCCGTTCCGTCAAAGCCTAATATTTTTCCACCTGAACGCGAATATGTACATGTGTATGTGCTTTTTGCGGCCGTACTGCGTGATATTGTATTCCCAGATACGCCATCACCACTCAACGTACCACTATCGCCACAATTTACAACAAATGTTCCTTTGGCACCCAAATCAAAACTGATGGTTGTACTGGTGGTTGGGACATCTATGACGGCTGAAAACTTTGCCCATTGCGCGGTCAGGGTTTTATTTTGGGTATATGTCCAACTGCGTCCCCAACCAGGATAAAATATATCATTTGTTGTGCCACTAACCAACCAACCAATAAAAACATATCCTGATTTACTGCACGTATTTGGTGCAGCCGTGAAAGACGATCCGGCTGCAACCGTAGCGGATGCGGGTGCAGTTCCTGTGGCACCCGTTCCACAATTATATGTAACGGTATAATTTGTTGCGGCATTTTGTGTCCATTGTGCCTGAATATGTGTTGATGTGCCCGATGTGACCCCGGTGTATGTGCTGATGCATCCCCCAGATACCGTCGAACCGGCGGCCTTGATTGTGCCGTTATTTAATTTCCATCCATTAAACGTATATCCGCTGCGTGATGGGGCGACCGGTAAAACCAGATTTCCACCATATGTACACGAACCATTTGTAACAGTGTCGCCACCATTTTCGTCCCAATCCAATGTAATCGAATTTCCTGTCCAATGTGCATAATATGTTGTGTCAACCGCATTTATTCCCAAATGCGCCAAATCAACCTGGGTGCCACCGGTACTGGACGTCCACCAACCATTAAATGTATATCCGTCCCGTGTCGGCGTGGCATTACTTACCTGGTTAATAGACGCGTTCATTCCCAAATTATATTTTTTTACCTGAACTGACGGTGTACCACCATTTCCATTTAACGTCAAATAAACATAAGGCCACGCATCCAGATATCCCGGTGCCGACGGATTTGTTGACACATATTCTGTATTTGCGGGTGTTGTTGCCGGATGAATTGATGTATAAACATATTGTCCGTTTTGGTTATACACCATACGACCAAACGATTCAAAAAATCCGTGCTGGGTTGAATTTACGGTATTACTGGTAACCATCGACTGAGTATAATGTTTATATATGGGTGATATACCGCTTGTCATCGCTTGCGTATTATTGTTATATCCAAAATGATTTCGACGCGTTATCGGGTTAATACACGTCCCAGTTGTTGTATCAAACCATCCGCCGGCCTCGCATATGCATCGACCGGTTTCAAGATTGACTGCAACACCCTCGGCCGTTTCTACAGGACACTCGACCGGTAAACCTTCGGAATTAACATAACCACCGCCGCTTTTAAAATTCAATATTTCGTTTACATAAGTACGCCAGTCTTGAATATTTGTTATACACTCCATGGTTGACGGGTCATAAAACAAACAACACTGCCACTCACCATTAATCAAATAATTTTGTTGACCCGTGGGGCACGGTTCACGATTATCGGTTAAATCAACACACACATTGCGACATTGTGAAACATCTTCACCGCTGGCGCACTGGTCGGCGGCATCGGGATTAAATGTCAATGCCGGATTTGCACACCTACAATCGCACGTCCTGGGAACACCGGTCACAACCCCATCTAATCCAATCTCTTCCATTTTTGATATAACGGCCGAACAGGTGGTTTTTGATTGGAACATCGCCAACGAGTTTGCATCTTGGTTTAAATAATTAAAGAAATATCCAACAATGTCGCCTGATAATTTTTCATTCCAAAGATCACAAAATATTGAAGAACGCAAATAAAAGACCTCGCACTGTCCCGTGGTTGTATTCAAAACCCCAGAAGAACATATGCATTGGTGTGTTGTTTCATTTGGAACTGAACCTTCGGGACAACAGTGTGGATTCCCGTCGCTGTCGATATACAGGGCCGGTTCGTCATATCCGCAACCCAATTCATCAAAATACTCACCAAAATTGTCTTCATTTATACATAAAATCTCGTCTTTGTCGGTGACATAATAATGCCAACAGCATTGTTTATTGTCGTTATCCCACATCCATCCATTGGCCAAACAGTCCGATTTTTCATCTGCGAACGACACAGAAACACCCGCAAATACCAATATTACGGACATAAAAAAACTGGTAAAAATCCGTGATAAAACTCTCAATTCTTTCCCTGTATAACCACAGCATAGAACATTTATCTGTATTTAAGCAAATAAAAAATATTAAAAAAATCACGAAAAAAATTTGACACCAAATTTACATAACGCTGTGCGAAGTCGGATAAAACGTCAATGTTATCGTTTCCCACGTATTATATTCCGCCCGTGGCAACATAGATAACGGTTCACAGGTTTGTATTGCCGCGCGTATTGTATCCAAAACATATGCAAATGTTGGATCCGTTTCGGCACGCGCCGCACTTTCAAACCATACATTTTGAACCGTTCCATTGGGACGCATTTTCAAATGTGCAACCGCACGAATGTCCGATAAATCCGGGCGAGTATTATCAATCACCCAACAACGTGTCATTGCCACACGCAACGCATCAACAACCGATACGGTCATCTTGCCATCGGCGGATAAAGCCTCGCGATTAACCCGTATCACGGTTTTCTTTTTTGGTGCATTTGTATCAAGTGTATTATTTTTATTGTCGGCCGCCGCAGGTTTCTGCGTTTTTTTATCAATATTGTCATCAACGAAACTGTCGTTTGATTTGTTGTTTTCTGCGGCAACAGGTTCCGGTGTTGCGGCGGGTATTTGGTCTGATTTTTGTGTATCAATTGTTTTTGTATTTGGCGCGTCGGTATTGTATAATTTTGTGTCATTACCCGTAATTTTCACATTACTTAAATCGATTTCCATAATTTGAATACGATCGGGCGCAACGGTTTCGGCGCGTTCAATAAAAATTGCAACCGATGTTATCATAGCGGCAATCAACACCAAATGTCCCATCACAGACATCAAGATATTTTCCGAATAAAATTGTTTCGCGCGTTTTTTCATTATTTGTTATCTATCTGTGTTTTTAAACCAACCTTTTGAAATCCGGCATCTTTTAACCGTCCCATGGCACGCATAACCGCCCCATAATCCGCACGAGCATCCCCACTGATTGTGATTGCCAGGTTTGGATTTTCTGTTCGCATAGCCGTCGCACGTTTTACAACCTCGTCCAATGGCATCGCATCCCGTGCTAAATAATACCGACCGGCGCTATCCACACTGATTTGAATTGCGTGATCGTTTCCCGTCATCGCAGAATGCCCCGCGCGTGGCAATTCCAAATCAATTCCCGCCGTCATCATTGGGGTTGTCACCATAAACACCGCCAACAACGTTGTCATAACATCAATCATTGGTGTCAAAGATATCCCGGCATCAAATCGCCGTGCTCTCCGTTGCATAATCAAACCTTTTTATTTATGTTGCGATTTTAATTCTGTGCAGTTTTCATCCAAACGATTGTATAAATCATCAGATTTTTTCGCAAAATATTGGTACGCAATTGCCGCCGGTATCGCCGCAATCAATCCCAACGCGGTTGTTCCCAACGCGGTGGCCAACCCCGGCGCAATAACGCCAATGCTGACCGATTGATTAATTCCAATCGACGCAAACGAATCCATCACGCCCCAAACCGTTCCAAACAAACCAATAAAGGGGGACACATAAGAAACCATCGACAAAAACCACAAATTTTTATCAAACGGCCGTATTAATTTATCGACAATTATATCTAAATTATCACCGTTTTTAATTTTAACCGGATTGCGTTTAACCATTTTCCAAATGCGATATTTTTCAATAATAACCGCCCAAGATAAAACACTTAAAACCACCAACACAACCGACACAAAAATCGTCATTATGTCGCCAGTAAACAAATTCAACAACGAAAAACTATTTCCCATTTTTTCCTTCCTTTTTTTATTTATTACATTATTTCAAAGAATCCATAATGGCATCTGGGATTGCCTTTGGGCGCATATTTTTGCCCAAATAGGCTATCGTAATGTTCATTATAGCACAAATTTCATCATTACGTAAAAACTTTTGTTCAATTTTCATCGAAGCCGCACCAATATTAATTGGTGTGGTTTCAACAACAATATCATCCCCCAACAACAATGGCATACTGTATTTTATATCCAGTTGACGCACCACAAAACCCAAATCATCATCAGGTATTTTAATTCCACGCGACCAATCCATACGGGCGCGTTCTGCGATTTCGATAAAACGTGGATGATATACAATACCGCCGGCATCAGTATCCGCGTATGCAATTTGAAATTTAAATTTATGTGTTGTCATTATTTTGCTCTATTTTTTATAAAACATTGCCACATCTATGTTTTGTTCTTGTTTTAATCGCGTGGCAACCCGATTACGAATTTCATT
>JAFSST010000037.1 GCA_017450905.1 Alphaproteobacteria bacterium | reverse complement strand
TTCGTATCAGATAAATTTGTTATCTGGCCGTTTGCCAATGTCCCATTTGGCAATAACACAACCTGGTTATCAAACGTGTGAATTTCGGTTGTAAAAATCATAATCTTTTTTACGGTTCCGACCTTGCCGCCAGCCTCGATAACATCGCCGACCTTGAACGGTTTCAGGAACATAATTATAATTCCACCGGCAAAATTTTGCATTGTTCCCGATAACGCCATACCAATTGCCAACGATGCCGCACCAAGGACCGCCACAATTGATGTCATTTGAACGCCAACCGTTGTCAACGAAATTATCACCACGAAAATTCGCAAAACGATATTTATAAAAGACGATAAAAACGATACCAGCGAGGCTTCTAAATTACGTTTTAACAACAATCGTTTAAACGAATTAGATAAACGTTTTGCAATCCACATACCACCGACCAACACCAATACGGCGGCCAATAATTTGACACTAAAATTCACCGCCAAATCGGTTACCGATGACAATAAATTTTGTAAGTTTTGTGTTGTTTCTTGTATTTGTTCCGGCACAGCCTTGATAACATCTGCTTCCATTTTTTATCCCCTGATTACATTGCAATATCTTCACATTTTTCTATTGGTTCTGATTCCGTGCAGGTATTTTCTGCCAACGAACCAATCCCCAAAAACCCTTTCTTTGATACGTTTGAACAAGTTTTTGTAATTGTAGATGTGCAATAGTGGCAATTTCGTGTTTCACGATTAAATATCGCCCAAACCTCACGCGTGCCGTTTCCAGTTTCTTGCTTGACCTTTTGACCGGCAAGTCCGGTAAAGGCATCAACTACACCGGCAAATTTGGATGCACCCGCGGTCGTATCCAATTTACCACTGGTTCCGGTTGCACGTTGGGCACTGCCCCCACGGGTCAACAATGAATTATCCAGACCCGCCCCAACCTCGTACGAAATCGAATACGGTTCGGCCAATTCCGTGGTTATATTTGATGTCGCCTTGACCCCGGCACCACCGGTAACCGGCAACATTTGACACATATATTGTGCCAAATCCGCCGATGCGTCCTTGGTCGCATTTGCCAGATATTCATTAAATTTTTTGTTATAGTTTTCTTGGGCTTTCTGTAATGCGGATAATGCTATCTGCATTTTGACCTGGTTCAGCAAATTTGGAAAACGTGCGGTTGTTGAATCATCTTCTTTACCGGTAATCTGTTCCAAATTACGTCCGGCAACACAGTATTGAATTTGCACATCTTGTTCAATCATATCAATAACACGATTGATTTTTCCGGAAATGCTGTTCAATTCTGATTCGATACTGGTTAAAATAGCATCGCCATCTGGCACATTTGTTGCAACCCTTTTGGCATTCGCAATATAATCCGCAACACCAATTTTTCCAACCTCCAACGATTTTCCGGCATCTTTGACATTGCCCGATGCATCGCCCATCAAAACAGAACCAAACGAAATCATACCCGTGATACGATAAACATCACCGTCTTTCTGGGTGCGTAAACTGCCGGTGCCAATCGTGTCATCGGATGCGAAACGATTACAATCGGTTGTGCTGCCACAGATTTCAGTCATCTTTTTATCAACCAGATTTTGGCAATTTTCCAACGCGGCATTATCAATGTTCAAATACAACCCCATCAACATGGAATCCAAATCTTTCATTGTAAATTTAGGATTGTCTTTCTTACAAACGACTAATTTATCCAATGGACACATATCGTGAATAAATTCGTAATCCATACCAATACAGTTCGAAAAATCTTTGCCACAACGAATATCCGCCGTAAAGCAATCTTTGACTTCCTGGGTGCATGCATCGACACGCATTGCCGCCAACTTGTCAACGACATATCCCCAAATCAATGGTTCCATCCGTTCACAAGGGTCAATTTCAACCTTGCAAAAACTGCGTGCCATATCCGGGCGAGATAAACACGCATCCATTGTTGCGGTTCCCTTGCCCACAATATCATCCCGACACGCGGTTTGAATACAGTTTGATATTTTAGACAAACAAGATTGACGCATTTTTGATTCTTGATTAGATTCAGCCAATTTTATCGATGGTGCCGCTTCACGTAAAAACGCATCCCAAACATTGTCCCGAACCGCCATACACTGGTCCAAAACACGTTCGCAAATCGGACGTTTTGCATCCAACATTTCCATTGCTGATGCAGTTATTTCATATTTGACCGTCTTTTTAACCTTGGTCTTGGCGGTGCTTTTTGCCGCATTGTTTTGCATATTTTCCGATGCAATCGTTGCGACACAGTTTTCCCAATCGTTGCCACAGGCATCCGGTCCCAACATACATTTTTTAAATTCGACCATACATTCGCCCTGGTTATACTTGTTTGCCGCGGCGAAACTGTCCTTTAACGCACCACGCACATCGGCACGTGCATCAGATAACGCGGCATCAGCCTCGGCCTTTTTGGATGCGATGCTGTTGGCGAACCCCTTGCAATCAGATTCAATTTGACGTTGATACAATTGGCGTAACATCTTCATATCTTTGTCGCACGAATTACCAATTTGTTCACGACAAATTGCATCAGCCCCCTTGAATAAATCAGCCCCTTTCTTAGAAGAAATATCATCATCGTCATTATCAAAAATGTTATCGTCTTCATCGGCGTTTTCAAACATAGCCATCAAACTTTCACGTTTTTTCTTTTTGGCATCTTTTGCATCTGTGCCATAAATGACGTTGCCTTTTTCATCATATTTACGTCCATCACCGAAAACTATATCAGCCTTGGCCCCCAGTTGAATTTTTTCGACCTCTTCGGTTTTGATACGTTTTGCTTCGGCCATTGTTTTTGCGATTTCCGCTAATTCGGCTTCGTATTTTTCATTTTTATCACTGCACAAACAACTGCCGCCGCTTTCATTGTCCGATATACAAAACTGGTCCATACACCCATAGTAAGTATCATAACACTCCTGGTCGTAAATACCCGTGGCGGCAACCTTGGCACGCACGGTTGTTCCGCCCTGAATAGCCGCCTGTTTTTTTGCCGGTGCCGCAACCCCGGCCGTAACGGCACTCAACGATACAACAAAAAAATATGCAAAAAATTTTTTCATTTCTCTCTCCTGGGCCCTGGAACTATTTTGCACGAACAATCGGGGTTACACGATTTATTGTTGTGCCTTGGTTTTTATCTTCTGTTGGAATACTGTCGGGATTAATATCCTCACACGATTCTATTTCCTGGCAATAATCTTCCAGACCACCGGACAACGCACCACCAACCGCACCACCGGCCGCACCGATTACACCCCCAATCAATGTTCCCCAACCAGGGCTTGCCATCGTTCCAACCGATGCCCCCGCTGACAAACCACCGGCGGCAGCCTTTAACGCCGAAGTTGCCTTCTTTTCGCCGCCCGTTTCGCAAACACGTTGGATACGGCAAACATGACAGTTACGCAAATCCGGTTCGAAACTCACACTCTTGATATATGTATAACTTTTCGTTTCACCCTTTTCACCCGTCAACACCGGTTTTTGTTCCGGTTTATAGGTATTCAAACACGCACTGCGTGCCGCTTCTGTGCTGGCCTTGCGCGAAAGTTCAATTTGCTTTAAATCAAATTCCGAATTATAGCGTTGTTCCAACATCAACAATGCCGCTGTTTTTGTTGCTTCGAACATCGTTTCACTGGTACTCTTGCGATTAGATTTTGTGGGCTGTTCGGCACTTTTACACGCCGCGACAGTTTTATCAACATCAAACTTTTTAAAGAAATCGTCTATTACATTGGCTGCTTCTTCCTTGATTTCTTCCCTGTAAATTTTGATTTCTTCGGCCGTTGTTAAAACATCGGTCATACCGGCAACAACTGTGCTGGCACTTAAACATTTCATATCAGTTCCACAAACACGACCCAACGCATCCGCATAGTAATTCTGACAACCTTCAAACAATTGATAATCCAAATTCAAGCGAATAGAATTAACAATTCGTTGGAAATCTGCAATATCCTGACACGCCGGGAATAAACTTTTTGGACACAACGATGCGATGTAATCGGCACTTTGTCCAACACATTCCGGTGCGGTAAAATTAGTTCCACATTTGTTTTTCATACATTTTTCGACATCATTTTGACAAAAATCCGTCTTTAACGATTTCAACCCTTCAACCCACGATGCCTTGATACCCGGCACCAATTTATCACATTCATCAATTATGGGGCAAACGCCGGCCGCAACATTTATATCCGTCAAACAGGTTGACCCCAATCCGCCGTTCGCAGTTTCTTCACCGGTTATAGAACAGCCCTCTTCCAAACAATTACGGATTTTTGCATTACACATCAACGGTCTGTTTCTTTCAACATATTTCGCGGCATCCGCCAAAATCATTTTCGATTCATCAGCCCAATCCTGTAAAACATATTCACGCGTTGCCACACATTGATCCAAAACATTTTCACATGCGTTTGCACGGCGTGCAAGCAAACTTTCATCCAAACAGTTTTCAAAATTTATTCCGCATCCACCCTTGTCGGAAATACACGCCCGATACGCCAATAAACATTCACCACGATTATATTTGTTGGTCGTGTCAAAAACTTCTAACTTGGCGGAACGAACCGCGGCCTGGGCCGTGCGTTTATTCTGTTCGGCGGCCGTTTTTTGTTCCGCCAAAAAAGCATCAAACGCCTTGCAATTCTTTACAATCTCGCGCTTGTATAATTGTTCTTCCATATCGGCCTTTTTGGAACCACACTTTGCCAAAACATCCGCACAGGCATCAGCCGCCATTTCGTATAAATTATCCCCAATATCTTCGTCCGCCGCCAAACTTTCGGCATCAGAACCACTTATCCACAAACGTAAAGGAACCTGTGTCGCACCCGAAACCTTTTTTGCCTGGACACTGTCGCCAAATATATATTTTGCCTTGGCCCCCAGACGTTCACGCTCGACACCCTCGGTATACAATTCTTCTGCTTCGGATTGTAATTTTTCTATGCCTTGGATTATAGTTTTTGATTGCTTTATATTATCCGAACAAGCACAACGTTCACCTTCGGATTCGTCCAACAAACAAAAATCATCCATACATTGACGATATTCTTCACGGCAATCCACCGATTCAGTCGATTCCTTTGATGATGCAGCGGTGTCAATCGTATTTGATTGCGTGGCATCAACCTTGGCCGTTACAATTTTCTTTGATGCGTTATCGCCAACCTTGGGTGCCGCACGAACCGCCGACATCGGTGCAGAACGAACACCCGCCCGCCCAGAATTCGCCGGACCCGCCGCCCAAACAGCACACGGAATCAACGCAAACACAATTGAAAAAATCTTTAACTTCATATTATCCACCCTACACCTTTACAGATAATTTTATCAAAACAACCGCATTCAAGCAATCAAAAAATTCTTGCTTTTTGTAATATATCGACATATTATTAAGTCAACTGTTTTTAAGGGGTAAATATGGCAAAAGATGATGTTGTTGTTTTCACCGGTGTTGTCGAAGACAAATTACCGAACACTATGTTCCGTGTAAAGTTAGACAATGGACACGAAATTTTGGCAACCGTATGCGGAAAAATGCGCAAGGCTCGTATTTGGGTTAATGTCGGTGAACGCGTTCGTGTTGAAATGACACCCTATGATTTGGCCAAGGGTCGTATCACATTTGTTGAACGTAAACGTCCAACAAACGGTGAACAAAACGCACAATAAAAATTCCCGCATCGCGGGATTTTTTATTTGCAAAGAAAACGAAAAAAATCTTAAACGTTTTGTAATTTGGTCTTGCCCTGGGAATTAAATTTTTGCTAGCATACTTTTAACGGAGATGAAAAGGTTTTTAATTCTTTTTATGTTTGGTGTGTTTTGCACCGATTGTTTGGCCGCAACCGGTCGTGGTGCGGACACGTTTTCACGTCCCAATACGGTAAATGTAACGGCAAATAAAAATCGCGGCAACGTTACCCAACGTGCGGCAACAAGCAAAACAACAAAAGCCAAGGCTGACAACATCGGACGACCAACCACCAACCGTTCGGCAAAAAACGTTTCGCCCAGAACGGCAACTTCGACACGGGCGTATCAATCGGGTTCTGGGACCGCAACACGCGTGGCAACAACCACAACAACACGTCCGGCACGTGCGGCAAAAATGAACACTGTTGCAAACAAGTCCCGTGCGGCAACAACGCCGTCAACAAATACATTTGATTCGGAATATAACGAATGTCGTGATGCATATTTTTCATGTATGGATCAATTCTGTGCGATGCAAAATGATACATATCGCCGGTGCGTATGTTCATCAAAATTGGAATCTATTAAATCACGCACGCGGGCGTTATCACAAACCAGCACCCAATTACAAGATTTCAAGGATTTGAACATATCGGTTATATTAAAAACCCCGGCCGAGGTTAACGCGATGTTAACCGCCAGCACGGGCGAATCAACCCTTGAAAAAACCAAGGACACATCCGCATCGGCACAAAAAATCACCGCTATCAAGGACGTGTTAAGTGGCACTCGTTCAAACGCAATGTCAACCAATGGTCAATTAGATATTGCCGGCGATATAAAAACGATATGGTCCACGACTGATTTGGCATCGGGTGCAAACATTGCAAACCTGACCGGTGAATCGTTGTATAATGCGGTTCACGCCCAATGTTCTGAATTGGTTTCATCACAATGCCCATCGCGTGCGACATTGAATATGGTTACATCGGCGTATGGCATATATATAGAAAACGATTGTGCAACGATATTGACGGCATTGGACAAGCAAAAGTTTTCTGCGAACACCGCAATCCGCGAAACCGAACGCGAAATGGGCGACAGCCGTCTGGAAAACTATAACGCACACAATTCCGCATCTATCAATCAATGTATTGCCAAGGTTCGAACCGATTTAACATCTGACGTTGGGTGCGGTGCAAATTACGTTCATTGTTTGGATTTAACCGGAATGTATTTGAATCGTGATACGGGCGAACCAATTTATTCGGAAAATTTCTATAAATTGGAAACGTTGTTATCGTTATCTGATAATGTTTTAACCAATGCCGAAAATGCAAAATACATAACAGAATTAAACAACAAGAAAAGATTGGCCAAGGCCAGTTTGGAAACCTGTCGCGATGTTGCCGATGATGTGTGGACTGAATTTTTACAACAGGCCATCACCGAAATATACCAAGGTCAACAGGCACGCATACGCCAGGTAAAAGACGAATGTTTGGATGTCGTCAATCAATGCTATGACGAAACGACAAATCAATTACGCGATTACAGTAAAATACCCGACCAAAAGTTACTGGGGGACCGATTGGAACTGTCCGAAGAAATGTGCAAAGTTAAACTTAAAACGTGTTCTAATTTGTACCGTGATAATGAACATGATAATGGCATGGAATTATTGATGGCCAGGGTAACCGATCAAAAAATCGCAAAAAATTGTTTGGTTACGTTGAAAGAATATGCAAAAAATTTGTGCAGGGTTCCAAATATGGACACATTACATGAATATCCGTATGGGTGCCGCGTATATGTTCCGGGTGATACATTATACGCCCAAAATCCAAACTGTACATATATACAACGCACATCAGGGGAACGCCCGGAATGGGATTTGCTCAACACCATCAACCCAATCCACAATGTTTATACCAATACCGCACCCTATTTTTCACCAAGCAATACCGATGCAATAGAACAATATATGTGTTGGGATAATCGCAACTATACCGCGTGTTTTGGTGGTTGTCATTGTGATGAAAACAATGTTTGTTCTGTGGGCACACATCCCAACGAATACAGCTGTGACGATAACGCTGAGATAAGTTCTGGAACGGGCTACTATCTGTCTAATGGTAAATGTTTAACATGCCCAGCCGGTTGGGTATGTCGCGGTGGTACGAACGCACCATTTCGCGAAGATGCCGATTGTGGTGACGATTATATCGGCAGTTTATATCAAAAAATGGTTGTTTACGCATTGCAATACTGTGTTCGTCCGTCCGCATCCAACCAGGCAATTCCCACCGATATATTGGGCGATGTAAATATGGTTATGGACACAATACGCGTTGATATGGCCACGGTTTTGAAAACAGAATGTGAAAGAATGGGCGGCGAATGGTCAACAACATATAACAAGGAAACCGATATAAAACACCCGCGTTTCTATGACGAGACAAATGCGGACCTTGCATGGGGTTTATGTAAAATTGCTGATTCATCAACCACCGAAAGCACACAAAATAATGGCGGATAAGAAAAACCCCACTTTCGTGGGGATTTGATTTTTTATTACTTTATGCCGCCTTGGCATTCTTTTTTATTTCTGATAAAATTTCAATTGGTGGTTTTTGTCCCAAAACAACATCCTTATCTATGACTATTTCTGCCAAATCTGGTTTATCTGGGGCATTAAACATTGGTTCTAATAAAATCTTTTCCAAAATGCTACGCAAACCACGGGCACCTGTTTTACGTTCCAACGCCAAACGTGCGATTTCACGCAAACCATCTTCGGTTATGGTAAGTTTTACATTGTCCATTTCCAACATCGCAACATATTGACGAACAATCGCATTTTTTGGTTCGGTTAAGATTTTAACCAATGCTTCTTCGTCCAAATCTTGCAAAGTCGCAACGATTGGCAAACGCCCGATTAATTCAGGAATAATACCAAACTTTACCAAATCTTCGGGTCGAACGTCCGCCAGATAACTTTTTGATTCGCGTTCCTTTTTGGACGAAACATCCGCACCAAAACCAATTCCCGCCCTGGCACATGTCCGGTTTGCGATAACCTTGTTCAACCCATCAAAGGCCCCGCCACAAATGAACAGAATTTTACTTGTATCCAAACGAACCGTGGCTTCGCCTGGGTGCTTACGTCCCGCCCCACCGGCCGAAACGTTTGCAACAGTTCCTTCGATTAATTTTAACAAGGCCTGTTGAACACCCTCGCCGGAAACATCGCGGGTCAATGACGGATTTTCAGATTTACGTGCAATTTTATCAATTTCATCGATATACACAATTCCACGTTGGGCCTGTTCGACATCAAAATTAGCATTGTGTAATAATTGGGTTAAAACACTTTCCACATCATCGCCGACATATCCTGCCTCGGTCAAAGTGGTGGCATCGGCAATTGCAAACGGCACATTTAATATGCGGGCAAGTGTCTGGGCAAACAAGGTTTTACCGGTCCCAGTCGGTCCAATCAACAAAACATTAGATTTTTGAATTTCGACATTTGAATTTAATGTAACATTGTGGCGTTTATAATGATTATAAACCGCGACCGCCAACGTCCGTTTTGCATCAGTCTGGCCAATAATGTATTCATCCAGGAAATTGTAAATTTGTGATGGCGTAGGCAATTTTTCCGCATCACGCGTAACCTCGGTCCGCAAATCATCCGCCATAATATCATTACACAATGCGATACATTCATCACAAATACAAACGTTGCGTCCACTGACCAGTTTTTTTACTTCATACACAGATTTGCCGCAAAAACTGCAACATTGTTGTGAATTTTTTTGTTCTGTTGTATCTTTTTTGTCACTCATAACTTTTGCCTATGCTGAAAAAATTATTTCTTTTCCAAAACACTGTCGATTAAGCCAAAATCTTTTGCTTGTTCCGAAGTCATCCAATTATCACGTTCCATGGCATCGTAAATTTCCTTGTATTTACGACCGGTAAAGCCCGCCATTTGGTTTACCAATTTATCCTTAACCAATTGCATTTGACGCATAGTAATTTCCATATCGGTCGCCTGGCCACGGAAACCACCCAATGGTTGATGAATCATAATTTCGGCATTTGGCAACGCAAAACGTTTACCCTTTTCACCAGCCGCCAACAACACCGAAGCCATCGAAGCCACCAACCCCATACCAATCGTTGATACGGGCGATTTAATATACTGCATTGTGTCCATAATTGCCCACCCGGCGGAAACATCACCCCCAGGGCTGTTGATATACAACGAAATATCAGCGTTTGGATTTTCTGATTCCAAAAACAACAACTGGGCAACGACAGTATTCGCCATTGCGGTTTCAATCTCGCCATTAATCATAATGATACGGTCACGCAACAAACGCGAATAAATATCAAACGAGCGTTCGCCGCGTGGAGATTCTTCTATTACAACAGGTATCAAAGACATAACTTATCCTTACTCTTTTAATAAATCGCTTGTCATTATAACACAAAAAGTTTCGATTGGCAAACCACCGAAAAAATTATTTTGCAACCACGACCATCGCAGTTCTTAAAACGTTGTCCCCGAACATATATCCGGCCTGCATTTCATCGACAATTGTATTTGGTGCGACCTTTTTATCTTCTGGGACCTCTACAACCTGGATTGCATTGTGTAACATCGGGTTTAAAATCTGACCAACCGATTCGATTTTTGTTATACCAATCTGGTCAAACGATGATTTCAACGCACGTTCTAACGATTGAATCCCCACATCATCAGGATTATGTTTTAACGCCATTTGAACCGCATCCATCACCGGCAGAATTTTTTCTGCGACCCCCATCGCCCGTGTTCTGGCACGGGATTCCGCATCCAAGGCACTGCGGCGGCGAGTGTTTTCCAATTCCGCCGCCAAACGCAGATATTTATCATTCATTTCTGCTAATTTATCGGCCATTTCTGCGATTGGGTCTTTTTCAGTTTTCTCTTCGACTTGTTTTTTATCAGCATCTTGGATTGACACTTCTTCGATTTTTACTTCTTTATCTTCCATATCTTCGTCTTTTGGTTAATTAAATTTTATTTGGCACTTTCTATTATAGGTATTAAATCTTGCGGTTTCAAGGATGCACCACCTACCAAAACACCATCCACATTTTGTATCGCGACAATATCTGCGACATTACTTGCCTTGACACTGGCACCGTATAAAACAGGTGTTCCACCAATTCCCATATAATTTAACGTATCGGCAATAACTTTGTGTGCATCGGCAATTTCTTGATATGTTGGGGTTATGCCGGCACCAATCGCCCAACGTGGTTCGTATGCAATAATAATATCCCCGTCAACATCCGATGGGACACACTCACGCACAGATGCCGTTATCACATCAAACGTTTTACCAGAACGCTTTTCATCCATTGTTTCGCCGACACATATAATTGGGGTTAATCCGTGTTTTAATGCCATTTGTGCCTTGGTACGAACAATATCGTTTGTTTCACCATGATATGTTCTGCGTTCACTGTGGCCAACAATAACATATTTTGCCCCGGTTTCGGCAATCATTTCCGCGGAAACTTCACCGGTAAAGGCACCACATTCGTGTGAACTGACATCCTGGGCCCCAATCGCGATATTTTCTGTGTGTTGCCCCAACAAAGTATACGGCAGACATAATATCAATTTATTTTCAGTAGTTATTTTTTGTAATTCGGTTATCATTTCGTGCAAAATCGACCGATTACCGTTCATTTTCCAATTTCCTGCTATTATTTTCATAAATTAATCCTTTTTCCGTTGCATTTTTGGTCTTTGTTTTGCTATGGTATCGCAAAAGGGGATAAAATGCTAGAATATTTACGTAATGCGGCAGATAAACCTGTCGCGAAAGTCTTGATGGGAATTTTAATTTTTTCATTTGTCGGTTGGG
>JAFSST010000036.1 GCA_017450905.1 Alphaproteobacteria bacterium | reverse complement strand
TTTCCCGTCATATAATCATCAACATTTGCTGCCGCGACCAGACCGTATTGTGTGCGACCATCCATTGTTTGGGCGTATATGTAATACATTTCCTTGTCGTCTTGGACCAACCAGCCACGATTTTGCCACAATTTGAAATTTTCAACCGCCTTGTCATAAACAGCTGTCGAATGTTCATCGGCAATTGGGTCAAAATCAATTTCCGGCTTGATTATGTGCAACAGTGATTTTTCACCGGCCTCGGCCTTGGCCTCGACAGAATTTAAAACATCGTATGGACGTGATGCAACCTGGGCTGCAAGTTCTTTTGGTGGGCGAACACCCGCAAATGGTTTTATTTTCAATGCTGACTCCTTTGTTCACAGTCAGCGAGATTATAATCCCATTTTTTCAAAAGGCAACATATATCACATATCGATTTTTATTGGGATAACCGTTTCTTGCTTGTTTTTGTCCAACGGATGATATTGGAACGGAACTGTTGTAAAATCGATTTTATTCATATCTATTTCGCGGATTGTGCGGTCATACATAGTATGATAATAAATTTTCCGATTTGTTATATCGCTGGCGATGGTCCATTGGGTCGCAGATGGCATATCAAACGTTGCGGTCCCTTGTGCCCAATCAAACCCAAATGGTTCGTCCAAGTTGTTTAACAAATGGAAAGATTGCATTGCGGTTTTATATCCGTTTGGTTGTTGTATTGCCGTGGTTTTCAAAAATGCCGCACGAACAAAACGCGAAGGCGATGAAAAATCACCAGGCAACCCAAGCATACCTGTGTTGCCACTGAAAGATTGCAACGTAATCGGACCGAATTTTTGTGGCTTTGCGGTGCCAGGATACAGGTTGACATAACTGTTCAAGTTTGTTGTTTGCCACGTGAAATCAGGTGAGTTTGCCAATACCCCCAGTGGTTTTTAGTTAAATGTTGCAACGCCATCAATTATTTCCATTACAACCTGGTGGCCATTTGGTTCGGTGATACGCCAATGGGTTGTTGATGCAGTGGGGTCAATGTTTATGATTTGAACGCCATCAATTGCGGCCTTTAATTCATCGATTGTGGCAAATTGCGAAAGTATCCATGAAACAACCTGGAAATCCGCAAGTGATTTTTCTTTTAAAGATTCAGAATAGGGACGATATTTACCGTATTTTGGGAAATAAAATAATCCGGCGGATAACCCCATTTCATTTGTTCCGTCAACAACGAATTCTGGTTGTTGAACGCCCAGGCCAACAAAGCCATATTTGGCTGTGAATTTTTTACCGCCGTATGTGCCGTTGGGTAATAACGATTGCTGTTTTTGCCCGCGTGGAACAACAACGTATATGTTACTCATTTCAGACCCAGACCAGTCAATTGTTCGGGCAACCACCGTGGATGCGTCTTTTGCGGTTAATGTTATACCGGTACACGCCATCAATTGATGCGTTGCACCGAATACCAAAGTAATAGCCAATGGGCATATTGTTTTTTGTATTTTCATTTTTATTCTTTTTGGTTGTTTATATAACGATATTTTATTTGAAAGCAGGGGGGTAATTCCATAGGAACAAATGTTGTTGCACTTTTTCCTGAATAAAATTTGATTTTATGATTTTTGTGATGTAGAATATCCAGTGTTATCAGGAGAAAATAGGGGGGAAGAATATGCAAAAATTATTTCACAATGTTTTGGTCAGCCTGTTACCGGTGTTATTGGTATTGCCTGCGATGGCGGATGAACGTATTGTCATAAATGATGATGCGACATATACGGATTTATCTTTGTCTGGTATATCGACCGCTGCAAATGGTGGTGCAATGTCAGTTAACAATGAATCGGTTGTTACATTTGATGGTGAAACAAATTTTACAAATAATTCTTCTACGGCCGGTGGATACGGTGGTGCCATATTTATAAATAACAATGGTTCTGGCAACAGCGTATTAAACGAACTTGTTTTTAATGGTGTGGCGAATTTTATTGGAAACACTGTTGTCGGTGGTGGCGGTGCGATATACAGCGAAGGTAAAATCGTGTTTAATGATACCGCATCTTTTGCGGATAACACCACAACCGGGGGCAGTGGTGCGGCGATTGGTGCAAATGCCGCATCTGATATCACGTTTAAAAAATCTGCTACTTTTAATGGCAACGGTGTCGGAACAACGACAACAGGCGGTGCCATATCAAATTCTGGTCGTATGGTTTTCGAAGATGTCGCGACATTTGTCGGAAATAATTCTACGGTGAACGGGGCGGCAATTGATAATGGCGGTTTGATGGTTTTCCAGCAAGGAATTGAATTGACGAACAATACTGGTGGTTCTAACAGTGGTGCGGTCAGCAATGGTGGTGATTTCTTTGTTTATGGTGGTGATATAAATGTTTCAGGAAATACCGCACACAAGGGCAGTGGTTTATTCCTGGGGGATGGGTCCAGAACGTTGCTGGGTGCATACATGGACGAAGGTGATAATTTGGTCGTTGCACCGGTGGACAACATCGTATTCAATAATAATGTGGCAACAGGTGTAAACGCGGCCGCGTTGGCGGTTCAAAATGGTGTTGATACCGTTCAGATGTATGCAACGAATATAACGTTTGATGGTAATACATCGGCCACAAAATACGGTGGTGCGATATTTAATGCATCACAATTGCAAATTCTGGGGGCGAATAATACTTTTTCTAATAATACGTTGAACGAGACCGCGGGTGGCAAGACTGGTGGCGGTGCGATTCATAATCGTGGTGTATTCCAAAATGGCAAAATCGCAGATTTAACCATTGGAACCGCGGACAGTATTAATTTATTTGAAAATAATACTTCGAAATCTTTTGGTGGGGCAATTGCGGCCCGTGCTGTTGATGGCGAAAATCAGGATTCCAGTGTTAAAATTTACGGTCAAACAATCTTTGATGGTAATGTTGCGAATATGGATGGTGGTGCAATTTGGAATTATGTTGCAGAAAGTGCCGGAACAACGGGTAATGCAACATTGAATTTTAATGGTGATACAACATTCCAAAATAATCTTGCCGGTGGTTTGGGTGGTGCAATATACAATAATGATGTTGTTAACGTTAATGGCGGTGCATTGTTTGATGGAAATAAATCAGGGGTGGAATTTGATGGTTCGGGTGATGTTATCACGGGCAGTGGCGTTGCAAATGACATTTATAATGCCGGGACAGTAAATCTGAATGCATCCAGCGGAAATTCCATTGTGTTTAATGATGGTATTGATGGATTGAACGGAACGTTAAACATCAACAGCGAAAACGGTTATACGGGTAATGTTGTTTTCAATGCGTCTGTTACAAATAACCAGGTTTTGGTTGCCGGTGGAACGTTAACTAATAACGCGATTATTGATGGCGATGTAACCGTTAATGGGGGGAACGTAGACAATGCGGATTTGAATAACAGCCGGATTATCGGTTCTGTATCAATTGCAGATGGTGCAACATTGTCCACGTTTGCAAATACGATTGCAACAGATGCCGGTTCGACAATTGAAAACAGTGGTGTTTTAACCCTGGTTGGCGGAACATTGTCCAAGGATGTAACCGGAACAGGTTCGGTATTCGTTGATGGAACGGTTGTTAATGGTGCGGAAATCGAAAATTCTGTCAGGGTTAACAGTGGTAAATCGTTGGAAACGTCTGCGAATACAATTGCGACCGGGGCAAATGCAACAATAACAAATGCCGGGACATTAACATTGACCGATGGTGCGTTGTCAAAGAACGTAACAGGTAACGGTTGGTTGGTTGTTGATGGGGCATTAACTAATGTCGCCAACATCGCAAACAAGGTCAGAATCAATCAAAACAAATCGTTGGAAACATCGGCAAGTTTGCTTAATAGTGCGGTAACGAATAACGGAATTTTGACGTTGACCGGTGGCACATTGGCACAAAATGTAACGGGTAATGGTTCGTTGATTGTTAATAATTCTGTATCATCAGATGCCGGATATTTGGGTAATGACGTAACTAACAACGGAACATTGACGTTGACAGGTGGTGCGTTATCCAGTGATGTATTAGGTGGCGGTTCGTTGATTGTAAATGGTGCGGTAACAAATACCGGAACAATTGAAAATGCCGTAACAATCAATCAAAACAAATCGTTATCTACGGCGGCCGGTTTGTTGGGCAATGGTGTAACGAATAATGGAACATTGACATTGACCGATGGTGTATTGTCACAAAATGTGGGGGGCAGCGGTTCATTGGTTGTTGATGGGGCTGTTACGAACAATGCCAATATCGCAAATGTTGTAACAATCAAACAGAACAAATCGTTGTCTACGGCGGCCGGTTTGTTGGGTAAAAATGTAACCAACAACGGAACGTTGACATTAACCGGTGGAACGTTATCACGCGATATATCAGGTAATGGTTCGTTGGTTGTGAACGGGGCGGTAACAAATACCGGAACAATAGGAAATACCGTAACAATCAAACAGAATAAATCGTTATCTACGGCGGCTGGTTTGTTGCATAAAAATGTAACCAACAATGGAACGTTGACATTAACCAATGGTGCGTTGTCACAAAATGTGGGGGGCAGCGGTTCGTTGATTGTGAACGGTGCGGTAACAAATACCGGAACAATCGAAAACGCAATCACAATTAACAGTTCTGGCGATTTTACTTCAAGTGCTGATAAACTGACGAATACGATTGCGAATAATGGAACGTTGACATTGAACGGCGGAACGTTGGCACGTGATATTACCGGCAATGGAACTTTGAATGTTGCCGAAGGTAACAGTTTATATGTTGGAACAAAATCTATTCAACAAAACAAAATCAATTTGAACGGAACGATGATTGCCGAACTGGTTGATGTAAATGACGCACCTCGTTTTACAACTGGGGACTTTGCTGGATATGGGACATTACAACTGGTAATGCGTGAGGCCGGCACATACAAAGTTTTTGGTGACGATTCGTTTGATTTACGATTGATAGAATTTTTGCCAGAAGGTATAACCGTTGACAGCCCATTGTATAATTTGGCCTGGGATGATAACGGCAATGTCAGTGCAACCCAGAAAACTGCGGACGAAGTCGCGTATAAAAATAAAATCAGTGATGGTGCCGCGTTGATGACATTGAACCTTGTAAATTCTTCTTCGGAAAAGTTGAATGATTTGGGTGTTGAAAACCAGGCACGATTGGCGGCACGTGATACCAATGCGGTGGAACGTGCGGCCCGGGCAATCAATCCGGAAACAGGTGCGGTTATTCATACGATTGGTATGTCCAATCAGAATATGATTTCGAACCTGGTTGCTGGACGGACAACGGCCCCGATTGCCAAAAACAACTATGGCGAACTCAGACGTAATGCCATGTGGATTCAAGGAATTTACAACGATTCAAAATACGATGATGTGTTTGACGGCAAAACAATTGGTATTGTCGCCGGGTTTGATGGAACCGTTGATAAAATTGTAACTGTTGGGGCAGGGTATTCGTTTGCTCATTCTGATGTAAACGGGACCGAACGCGATACAGATATTGATACACTTACCGTGTTCTTGTATGGTCAGTATAAACCAAAGGCGTGGTATATTGATGCTTTTGCAAACTATTCAATGTTTGATTATACCGAAAAGGGCGATGTATTCGGAACGTCCGTGTCATCAGATTATGATGTAAAATCGTTCGGTGGTCAAATTGTCGCAGGATACAATTTTGACGGCGGTATTACACCGGAAATAGGTCTGCGTTATATGCACCTGTCGGTTAATGATTTCAAAAATAATTTGGATATAAAAACAAAAATTGATGATACAAATTATTTGACCGCAATGATTGGAACAAAATATACCCATGACATTGAAATGTCTAAAAAGTTATTGTTGCGTCCGGAGTTTCGCTATGGGTTAAAATATGATGCTTTGTCGGAACGTCAAATCGCAACAATTTCATTGCCGGGTGTTGATACATATAAAACAAAGGCTGACAGGTTATCACGTGTTGGTAACGAATTCGGGCTTGGGTTCGGTGTTATATACCAGGGCTTAGATTTGTCGGTTGGGTATGAACTGGAACTTCGTCATGATTTCACGTCTCATACCGGTCGTGCAAGAATCAGATATGAATTCTAGACAAAAGATAAAGGTCGCAAAAAAGCGACCTTTGTTTTTATTTTGCACATTTCGCTAACATCTTGATTAGGTGTGTTTTTTTGGGGCGGGGTAAAGCAGTTGGCAAAAGAAATTTTTTAATTGCAAAAGGCAAAAGCACGGTATATAATGCCAACCACATTGGGGCATAGTTTAATGGTAGAACTCCGGACTCTGACTCCGTCAGTGTTGGTTCGAATCCAGCTGCCCCAACCATAGTTTCAAAACTTGCCCATCGGGGTAAGTTTTCTTTTGTTTAATGGTTTGCACGATGTGATTGTTTCTTCAACCCACTTGTCTACATTGATGTTGTTATGTTCTGCAAATTGTTGAATTTCATAATGTTGGTGTTGCACCGTTTGTTTATTTGACGATACGCGAATATAGCCGATAACTGCCATTTTTTATAATCCTTTGGTTGATAAAATACTCCAATTTAATAGAACGTTTAAATCAACATATTTTTTCCTATTGTTTTTAGTGTGCCTAAAAAAGCGGATATTATCAAAAAGCCAAGAAATCTAGCACATACAAGATTTTTTTACCGATGACCGTTTTGAACTTGTGCCTTTGCTACACAAACGTTGGTTTGTTTTATAGTTTTGTACATGGTGTCAAAAGGGGTGTTTGATGTCGGAATATCTGGATATTATTTTTGATAAAGACAAAATAAGTAAATCCAAAAAGCAAGATGAATCTTTACAAACTTATTTAAAAACAAAAATCAAAGAAGATAAAAGTCTAGCAGAAAAGTTGTTGGACCGTGCAACACATTACCGTGATTTTGAGATTAAAGCATCTTGGGAACGTTCAAAATATTTTATTTTGTTTTTAGGTGCTTTGTTCATTGCGTATTATACCATGAAACAACCTTTTCTTGCAGATAGTGTGATGTTAATGTTTTATATGATGCATCCAATATCAACTGTTCCACATTGGATGTTTGTATTAATCACAGGACTTGGAACTATAATATCTTTTATTTGGTATTGGGTAAATCGTGGTTCAAAAATGATTTATGAAAATTGGGAACATCACATTGATTTTATTGAAGATGAATGCAATCTTGGAAAGATATCCGGAATACATTGTTATAAAGGATTTAAAAAAGATTGGTTTGGATTGAAACCTATATCACCTTCAAAAGCAAATATATTTGTTAGTTGGTTAATTTCTATTGTATTTTTAGTATTGTTTTTATATGAAATCGGTTTTTGTGGGTATCTTTGGGATATAATAATTTGTTTTTATAAGATACATAAATGTTGCATAGATTTTATATTGTT
>JAFSST010000035.1 GCA_017450905.1 Alphaproteobacteria bacterium | reverse complement strand
TTCCACTTGTCGCAACAGGTGCCAAATCATCCGGCTGAACCGCGGTTGCACCCGCAGATGCCCCAGAACGGATTGTTGCTAAATCACCAATGGTGTCTTGCTTGCCATCCCAACCATTAATATAAACGGTCTGTGTATTAGTTCCATCAGGGGTTACAGAAAACGCACCTGCCGTTCCCCCGGTTGCAAACGTATACTTTGTATCAGTATCGCTTCCGGCAAACACCCAATTTGCCCCATCATATACAAATATCGATGGAACACCGGATTTCCATATTTTACCACTGTCAGTCGAAGTGATTGTGGTCGAATTATTATATTTTATCCGCACAGCACCAGTACCATTCAAATTCAATGTCGGGTTTGCGGCACTGGATGTAGCAATTGGTTTAACCACAATTACCATACCTTCTGTTGGTACACTGGTAATACTGGGTATACTTACAGCCTTGGCCACCGTTGTGTTTGCCCCGGTCCCAGAACCATAATAATACGTATTCGCATTAGACAACGGTGCACCATTGACTTTATTAGCGGATATATCCGTTGGTATTGTAGGTGCCCCGGTTACACCAGCCCATGGAACAGAACCCGCCGTATTCGCACTGTCGGCAGTTGTAGCATGTTTAACAATAAACGACCCATCATTCGCAACACTAACGTCATCACTGGTTGCCTTGACCGCCGTACCATTTCCATCACGCGAAATAAGTGCCATCGCATCATCAGCAATAACCAAATCAACCTTATCTTTAAGTGCATCTCTTATTGCCTTTTGCGTCATAGAACCATCAGTATTAGAACCAAGACTACCATACATTTTTGCAATACCCTTGGTAGTTGCAGTCGCATCCGGAACATCGCCCTTGGTTGCGGTTATCACACCATTTGATGCGGTTACCCCGGTTACAAAATTGCCAGTACCGCTGGTCGAAATACTGTTTATCTTGGGTTGATAATCCGCCAAACGTGTCGTTAAAACGGAATTGGTAATATAATCCGGTGTCCAGGCAAGCCACTTCATCTTGTTAGCATCGTTCGTATCAACCGTTGCCCGCAACATATCACCAGCCGAAATACCGGCACCTGTTTCCAAGTTTATTTTCTTTAACAATTGATTATCAACATACTGTTTACTGGTAACGGTGGTATCCGCCGCAAACACAAAACCAACAGAAAAAACATACGATAATATCGTGAAAACACTAACTTTTCTTGCGAAAAACATATCCCTTCCCCTTTCGGATTTCCTTTTCTTCAACTTTAATCATAGCGATTTACGATTCGCGGGTCAATACCAAAAAAAGACTTTTTCCTGAATTTTTTTCTTTTTGTTTCCAATTGTATTTTTTCGTTGCAATCATCCTTTTTTTTTTGAAAAATATGCCAGCTAAATTAACACAAAGGAGAAGCCATGAGCAATAAATGGGTCTACACTTTTGGCAATGGTCATGCCGAAGGTCGTGCAGATATGAGAAACCTGTTAGGTGGCAAGGGTGCAAACTTGGCCGAAATGAACTTGGTTGGTTTACCGGTTCCGGCGGGATTCACCGTTACAACCGAGGTTTGTACATATTACTATGAAAACAAGGAAACATATCCATCTGATTTAATGGACCAGGTTCACGCCGGTATCGAACATATTGAAAAAATTATGGGTAAAAAATTCGCAGATATGGAAAACCCATTGTTGGTTTCTGTGCGTAGCGGTGTCCGTGTTTCTATGCCGGGTATGATGGACACGGTTTTGAATTTGGGTTTGAACGATGAAACAGTCAAGGCTTTGGCAAAGATTTCCGGAAACGAACGTTTCGCATACGATTCTTATCGCCGCTTTATCATGATGTTTTCTGACGTTGTGTTGGGTGCCGACATTGATTTGTTCGAACACACATTGGAACGGATGAAGGAAGACAAGGGTTACAAGGTTGATACCGAATTAACAGCCGATGATTTGAAAGACTTGGTCGAAAAGTTCAAAGAAATTGGCGTAAAAATCGGCAAAGTTTTCCCCCAGGACCCATGGGAACAATTGAAATTGGGTATCGGTGCCGTGTTCGGTTCATGGATGAGCAAAAAGGCCATCACTTACCGTAAATTGAATAACATTCCGGGCGATTGGGGAACCGCAGTTAATGTCCAAGCAATGGTCTTTGGTAATTCGGGCGATGATTCTGCAACTGGCGTATGTTTCAGCCGCGACCCTGCAACCGGCGAAAATAAATACTATGGTGAATACCTGATTAACGCCCAGGGCGAAGACGTTGTGGCCGGTATCAGAACACCACAACCAATCAGCAAAGATAATTCTGGTCGTGTTTCACTGGAAGAAGCAATGCCGTCCGTATATAAAGAATTGTGCGATGTTCGTGAAAAATTGGAACATCACTATAAAGATATGCAGGATATGGAATTTACTATTGAACACGGGAAATTGTGGATGTTGCAATGCCGTAACGGAAAACGCACCGCGGCGGCGGCTGTCCGTATGGCCGTTGAAATGGTCGAAGAAGGCTTGTTGACCAAGGAAGAAGCAATCCTGCGTGTTGGTGCGGACCAGTTGAACCACTTGTTGCACCCAATGTTGGACCCCAAGGCCGAAAAGAAAGTTATCGCGACCGGTCTGCCGGCATCCCCAGGTGCGGCCGTAGGTCAAGCGGTATTTAATGCCGAAGATGCCGAAAAATGGGCAGCCGAAGGTAAAAAAGTTATGTTGATTCGCATTGAAACATCACCCGAAGATATTGCAGGTATGAACGCGGCCCAGGGTGTTATCACTGCACGTGGTGGTATGACATCACACGCGGCGGTGGTTGCACGTGGTATGGGAACACCATGCGTATCTGGTTCGGCGGATATCAAGATTGACTATGAAACCAAAACAATGAAAACAACATCTGGTGCGGTTATCGCCGAAGGTGATTGGGTTTCCATCGATGGTGCCAAGGGTCAGATTATCGAAGGTCAAATCCCAACGGTATCTGTGGAATTAACAGGTAACTTTGGAACATTGATGAAATGGGTTGATGAAATCAAAACTTTGACCGTCAAGGCAAATGCCGAAACACCAAAAGACGCAAAACAAGCACGCGACTTTGGTGCCGAAGGTATCGGTTTGGCACGAACAGAACACATGTTCTTTGACCCATCACGTATCCAAGATATGCGTGAAATGATTTTGGCTGATGACGAAGCCGGTCGCCGTGCGGCATTGAATAAACTGTTGCCGTATCAAAAGGCTGACTTTGTTGAATTGTTCAAGATTATGGATGGTCTGCCGGTTACAATCCGTTTGATTGACCCACCATTACATGAATTCTTGCCGCATACTGATGCCGATATTGCTGAACTTGCAAAACACATTGGTAAATCGGTTGAATTTGTAAAGGCCCGGGCCGAAGCATTACACGAACAAAATCCTATGTTGGGTCATCGTGGTTGCAGATTGGCAATTACATATCCGGAAATTTGCGAAATGCAAACACGTGCGATTTTGTCGGCGGCAATCGAATGTAAAAAGGCCGGTGTATCCGTTCATCCGGAAATCGAAGTTCCGTTGGTCGGGTCCAAGAAAGAAGTCGATATTGTTAAAGCAGTTATCGATGCAACCGCAAACGCGTTGTTTGCTGAAACCGGGGACAGCGTTGAATACACTGTTGGTTCAATGATTGAATTGCCACGTGCGGCATTGTTGGCGAACGAAATCGCGGAAAGTTGCGAATTCTTTGAATTTGGAACGAACGATTTGACCCAAACCACCTTGGGGATGAGCCGTGACGACACCGGTAAAATCCTGGACGAATATCGTGCACGCGGTGTTTACGTTGCGGACCCGTTTGCATCGGTTGACCAATTGGGTGTTGGTTTGCTGATTAAGGACGCGGTTGAAAAAGCACGTGCGACCCGCGGCGATAAAATCCACCTTGGGGTATGTGGTGAACACGGTGGCGATCCTGATTCTATTGAATTCTTCCACAAGGTTGGATTTGATTCAGTATCGTGCAGTCCGTTCCGCGTGCCAATTGCACGTTTGGCGGCGGCCCAGGCGGCGGTTAAACACCCACGCAAGAAGTAAAAAATGCCCCACACGGGGCATTTTTTTGTGGACAGTGGTTGGTGGGTGGTATTTCGTCATACCGGCGTGTCGGGTCCGAAAAACAGAAACGTCATACCGGCATCTTATTTTTTCCGTCATACCGGCGAAGGCCGGTATCTCGTCAGACTCTGTTGATACCAATCCGCGACAAAGCCCGACCAGACCCCGGCCTACGCCGGGGTGACGTTTTAATTAAAGGGAAGTAATAGAATACAGAAAAAATCAATCCTTACCGGGTGAATATCCGTTATCTATTAATAAATTATTATACAAATCTTCCCAATCTGGATTCATAGATTCTATGGCATGAATTTTCCATTTTCTGTGCCATTCTTTCATTTGTCGTTCACGTAACACCATATCTTTCAATGTATCGTGCCATTCAAAATAAACCAATTTTTCTAAATTGTATTTAGCACTAAAACTGTTCGGAATTATTTTATTTTTATGTTCATAAATACGACCAATTAAATCAGATGTAGAACCGATGTATAAAACGCCGTTCTTTTTATTTGATAAAATATAAACATATCCACCAGATTTAGACATGATTAAATAATATAAAAAAATAATCTTTTTGCAAACTGTCTTTTTTGTTTCGTCACCCCGGCGTGTCGGGCCCTAAAAATAGAAACGTCATACCGGCATCTTATTTTTTCCGTCATACCGGCGAAGGCCGGTATCTCGTCAGACTCTGTTGATACCAATCCGCAACAAAGCCGAACGAGACCCCGGCCTACGCCGGGGTGACGTTCTAATATATATATTTTTCGGACCCGACATGCCGGTATGGCGGGAAAAATGATGGGGAAAAATTGAATCACGAAAAAACCGCCACGGGTGGCGGTTATTTTTCGTGATTCAAACGGATTAATCCAATGTTATTTGGACCATATCACCATAGGTTCCGGCTTCGTCAGCACCGACATAGCATTGGATGTGTGAACCGATTTCATCCATCCATTGTTTCTGGGCTTCGGTAAAGGCCTCGCGGTTTTGTGCCTTCATAATGGCAACCGCAGTTCCCGCCGTGGTCAAATAACCACCAACCGCCGATGCCGCATCAACTACGTCACGTTTCCACGATTCCCAATTGCTGCTATTTGTAGAAGAACCGGTGTCACTGCAATTCGCACTAAGCTTCCAAGTAGTCTGATTAGCAATTGCCGCTTTCACTTGATCTAAACTATATGCACCATCTTCAGCTGCTTGATAAAGGAATATATCGTTTCCTTTTATTTTTCCAACCAACGTTGCATTAAACTTTTGGGCGGTTTGGGCGGTTTGGGTGTTTTGGGCTAATGTATTCGTTAATATAGAACAATTGTTCGAATTACCCCCACCCAATTTGCCTGTGGCTTTGGCCTGGATAAGTTCGGATGCACCGGTAAACGTCAACGCACCAATACCACCCGACAACAACCATGCTTTCAGGTTTTGGTTGGAATCCAATTTACCATCGGCACATCTTTTAGCAATCTCGTCCTGGGACCATTTTTTGCCTTTTATATTGTTTTTATTATACAACGATTGACATACATCCTTGGATGCCGCAACGGTTGCAATCTCATTCAACGCCTTGGTATCAATCCACGAACCACATGTAAACACATCGCCCGCCGCAAAGTATGTTGTTGCAACATCCGGATGGCTAGCCAGGTATTCCTGAATCGCCGGTTCATCGGAACGCAGGCTGACCCGGATACGACAGAACGAACCATACAAATCGTTACTGCCCGTAAAGTCTGTGGATTTCAGACCCTTTATCTCGTAATTTTTCGGTGCACGACTGGATTTCAATTTAACCCATGCATACGCATTACCCGATGTCATGTCGTTCTTGCCAACGATACCACCGGCGTTCAAATCACGACACTTGTTTTGTTCACGGGTTAATTTTTGGTTGTATTGGGCCTGGGCTTTTAATTCGACATCTTTCAAAACCTCTTGGAACAGGCTGTTTGTTGCCAATTTCAAATTGTATGCCGCCGCCGTTTCATACACCGGAACATCAAAGACACAGCTACCACTCACAGTTCCACAAACTTGATCTCCCAGCATTTGTGAAAGAAGCAGACAACTTTCGCCTTCTGTGGTACATAATTCAGCACCCGAGTCATTTGTCTTTCTCACAGAATAGTCTGCAGCCTCTGTTACAGTGTAATTTTGAGCCGTTGCACCCCAGGTTGAACGAACACTGTCCAACCATACCGGATTCTTTTTGCTCTCAGAAGAACCTTTGGTCACTGTTCCCGCATCACAAGAACCATTCTTTGCCGCCTTGATTTTCAGGTGTTCTTCGCACGATTTTGCATTTTCAACAGTAGCGGCACACAAACCACGGATAATCGTAAAGTCCAAAATACCGTTGACACGATTCATACTGGCATCAAAGCCTTTGATACTAGAAGTACTATCGGTAGCCTGACTGTATGTATCCGACATAATATCCGTTCTGTTGCGATAACAACCCGAATAATCGGCACCACACATTGTTTCAATACATGAACTAACAACAGCCTTGCAACTGGTTGCCATTTTTTCAATTGCAACATCATTATAATTTTCAGCCAAAGTTGCGTTCAATTTTGCAATAACACCGATTGGGTCGCCCCCATTGTTCGGGAACAATGTCGTAAATGCATCAGTGTTTTGATACATATATGAAAACTGGTCGGTGCCATTTTCCGCCGCCGCCGCATAGATACAATTTTGGTCGGTGTTGACAATAGCCTCGCACCCGGATTGGATGCCGCCGTATGTCCCGGAACCCGCCACATTAATTTTACCGCCGTCCTTGGCACAAGTGTAACACATTGAACCAACACCATTACCACATGTCCGCATCGCACAATCCATAATTGTGGTTGCACACGCATCCTTGGCCTGTTTATCAAAGTTGTTTCTGATATCAATAATACGCGATTGCATACCGGCATTGCCGCTGATACGACTGCCATACAAATCATTGAAAACATCCAACCGGGTTTCGGGGTCGTTCAAATCTTTGGTGCTGGGCATTTTGCCGTCATGTGTGGTCATATAACAAGCCCTGTTTGCACCAATCGTATCCAAACACATATCCTGGATATAGCCGGAAATATCACGTTGTGTGGTTACCGAGCCAGAACCAGATACCGGTTCCTTGGTGGCAGAAGAACCACCTATATTGTATATATTGTCAAAATTCGCCAACGCATTTGTCGATTCCATCACAGCAGTCATAAACATCGGGGTTTTAAGCGATTTATCAACAATTCCCGTCTGGGCGGCCGGCGTATTTTCCGCGGCACCCACAAGGTCAACCGTTACCCCAACCATACATCTGTATGGGTTGGCAGAACACGCGGTCAGGAAACAATTATCAACAACCTTGTAACACGATGAAACCGCATTCGCATCAGCCAAATCGCGACCATTATCTATTGCATCACGCATAAGACCGCCAATTTTGCTGGTTTTCGTGACAACATCGGTCCCAAACAATTCCTTTTTCCCATCAGATTGGCAACGTGCCAAAGTGGATTCACACATTATGCTCTGGTTTCTGAATTCCTTGTCCGAAGTGCAAAGTTCAAAATCCGCACCACAAACATCAGACCGTGTCAAACAAGAACGATATTTTTTAATACATGTTCCGGTGTCAAGACGATTATTGATTTCGCCCGCCTGAATAGCCTGGCCCATTAAACTGTTGTCCCGTGGATATGTAAACTTTTCAGTCCCGTCAGTTTGTTTTTCCTTCTGTCCCAATGCCGTAACTGATTGTATCCCGAACAAGGTATTGACCGCCGCGGTCGGGCAACGCAATAAAATACTGTTACACATGGGCATTTTGCCATGGAATAAATCTTTGTTTACACACTCTGAAAAATCGGAACCACATGCATCGTTCGCCTTGATACAATCAGTGTATTCTTCGACACATTCAGATTCTGTTTCGGTTGTAATCTTGGCAGTTGTCCCCGAAACCACGGTCGAAGTTGCCGTCCCAGATGTTATTGTCGGTAACCGCCGTGATGCCGCAACGTTTGCCGCACTCATATACTGACCATTTGTGTTAATAGAAACACGCCCGGTGTTGGCCGGCTGGGTCGTTCGAAGTGCCGCAAAAGACGGATCAATCACGCACAAAACAGGCAAAATTCCAACAATGTTTTTCAGAGATTTCATTCTGACTCCCCTTTCTAGTATCACCTTATGTTATCATATACCAGAAAAAAAATAAAGAGAAAAGTATTAAAAAATGTGGTTAGTGGTTGGTGGGTGTGGTTATTCCGGCCGCAGAGCCGGAATCCATCCGCCCGTGCCAAGGCTACGGCGAGACTTTGGGTTTGTTCCATTGTTTTTTCTTTTCTCGTCACCCCCGATGAAAATCGGGGTCTGGTCGGGCTTTGTTGCGGTTTGGTGTCGACAGAGTCTGACGAGATACCGGCCTTCGCCGGTATGACGTTTTTATTTTTCGGGCCTGATACGCCGGTATGACGTTTTAATATGTGTGGGGAACAAACCACTAACCACCAACTAACACTCGTCCAATATGGCACGTAACTCCAACATATCGTCCGGCAAATCAGCCTTAAACCGCATCTGTTCGCCGGTTATGGGGTGGGCAAATTCTAAAACCTGGGCATGTAACATTTGGCCGGTATGTGTTTTCAAAAAATCTAATAACTCGCCATCACGAACCGACCCTAAACGCGTGGCACCGCGACCATAAACAGGGTCGCACAATACAGGAAACCCGTGGGCCGACAAATGAACACGTATCTGGTGTGTGCGGCCGGTCAACAATGTGCAACGAAACAACGAAACACCCGCACGCGACCAGGCATCTAAGACCTCTACGGATGTGTGGGCGGGTTTACCACCGGTTTTTACCATTGTCATTTTTTGTCTGTTACGGGACGAACGTGCGATATTCCCGGTTATTTCCGCCCCAGTCCAATTCGGAATACCCCATACAAACGCAACATATTTGCGTGTTAAATTATGCGTTGAAAAAACATTTACCAAATTTCGATACGCCGCATCAGATTTCGCAAAAACCATAACGCCACTGGTATCCTTGTCCAGACGATGAACAACACCGGGACGCACCGCACCCCCCAATGCCGACAAATGTGTATGCGACAATATGTTTTGGACCAATGTTCCGGTTTTGTTGCCCGCCGATGGGTACATCACAACACCACGAGGCTTGTTAATAACAATTATGTCATCGTCTTCGAATAAAATATCTAAATCAAAATCAGACGATATGTTTTCGGTCGCCGCACAGGTTTTCGCATCGGGTATCGTTACAACCACCCTGTCACCCGAACGAATTTTTTCAGACGATTTTGTCGCCACACCATTACGCATAACCGAAAAACGCTGAATTTCACTGCGAGAAAAATCAGGTAAAACCGACACCAGGTATTTGTCCAACCGTATGCCTGCATCTGAATCTGGGATAATAAATTCGCGAATTTCTGACATAATAAAACCTATCTGTATTCGGTCCAATCCGGCCCACGGGTGCATTTCGAAATATCAATGTTTAATTCGCGTTCACCCGTTACAGGACAATTCAAAATACCAGTGCTGACCGATTGGTCCGCATCACGTTTGGCGTTACGCCACGTAAAACTTATACTTTTTGGGGCATGCACACAAACCAGACGCAATTTACCCTCGCTCTGTTTTTGTGGCCCAATCCATACGCGAACACTGTCGGCTTCGCCATAACAGGGAAACGCGTCCAGGTAATATAATACCATACCCTGATTAACATCAGAATTTGACCATGTGAATTTGCCGGTAAACTGACGCAGTGGCAATCCCGTTAACGCCGCCCAATCAGTCGTAGTCGAAAAAATACTGACACGGGGTCCTGGCATCGGTGTTTGCGTGTCGGCAAAAACCACAGACGGGATAAAAAACAACAAAAACATTGATATTGCACGCATCATTTTTCATCACCTTGTTTATATTCCGCCAATTCAACCGTAACCTTTTTTACCCCCGCAATATCGCCCGACAATGTATGCGAAAAGCGAACCGTTTGCCCCGCATCCAACAATGTGGCCGATGGCATAAAACGCTGACGCGACAGTGGGTTCCCGTTCGCATCATACGAAACAACAATCAAATCAGGCAAACCGTATATATCATCAGACCGATTTGTTACCGTCCCATTTACCACCAACCGATTTGCCCCAGAATCATCAACAACACTGGACACGTTTGCCAATGTTGCAACCAATGGCATTTTTTTGGGGTCGTTATGCCGCGATGTTATAATAACCGCAACTGCAAACACCGTTGCCGCCAACAATGCACACAACGATGCAAAAAATATCATCAATGAATTCTTGTTTGTCGCCCCAGGACAACGCCACACATTACCACATATCGCACAACGAACCGGCCCACCAGATGCGTTGGGCAACGAGTATTCTGTTTTACAAACATCACATTTTATTTTCATCTTTATACCCTTATAGCACAAATTATTCCAAATTCAACAAACGATATTTCGCCCGAACCTTGGTTTGTATTTCCGATATCGCATTCAAAAAATCCGACATCGTTGCGTTCTTGTTCGATACCACAGCCCCAAAAGTAACCGTTGATACCGAACCAGAAATTCTTTCGCGTGGCAATACCCGGGTCGCCATATCAGACAACATCGGTGCGTTTATATCGCCAAGATTCGCAATTTTGTTTTTAACATCCCAATAATAATCCGGGTTCATTGAATCAATGATTTTTTCACGAACAACCAATTTCGATGTCAACGAGCCGGTAAACCCAACCGTTACATACAACGCACTGATACGACCTTCGGTCATATCCAGTGCCTGGGTCGCGTGTAATGTCGCCACATTTGAATCAGTGGAAACGCCACCCAGTGTCAACGTATTCACCCACAAATTGTCCGCAGTAAAATTCGAAACGCGTGCAAAATCCGCCAAATTTAATGTGCTTTGGACATTTATACTGCGTGCATCACCGGATAACACGCCGGAAACAACGCCTGTTTGGGTTTTGTATTTGGTATCGATTGTCGTATAGTTTTGAAAAATCAAATCGTTTACCGCAATACCACCGGATTCAAAAATCTCGTCCACATTTAATCCATTCGCGTCAATAAACGACACAGATTTAATATCACGCCCACCAAGATTCAATCCGGACAACATCGTTGCGTCCGCAGAATTTTCTGATGGGACACGCCATAAATATAACGAGTTATCGCGATTTATCGAGGTTGTTTGGACAATCCCCGAATTGTTTTCAATACCAAATTCAGATATATCCGCACGCCACGTCCCAAAACCGCCATATACACGCATTCCGTCAACAAACCCTATTTTGTCGTCCCCCATGGAAACAATTTCACGTGTTCGCATCGGCGTAATTTCAGCATCATCCAAAACAATGACACCCTGGAGTGATGCCTGGTTATTATTATCAAACGATTTCAAAACACGAATCTGGTATTTATCACTGGAATCCAGCACAAGGTTTTCATCCAAACCATATTCAACCAAGTCCGATAAATTCAACCTGATGATATTGCGACCGACCGTTGTTAACATCTTGTCCTTGTTATCAACAATATATCGTTCCAACACAGATTGTATTTTTTGCATTTGACGGGTTACTTTCAGATTTTCGGCCCGAACAACGGCACGATGCTGGTATTGATAAATAAACGGAAACAGCACCCCGGCCAACGCAATCGTCAACAAAAACTCAATCAAAACCGTTCCACGATTTGAAAGACTGTTTTCAAAAATACGTTTTCTTATACTCATCTTGTTTTCCAATCATCTCTCATCAAATTATCAAATTCACTTGCGTTCGGTGTGGATGGAACCTTGGCACGCGACAACGTCAAAGACGAAAATTCCGGCGGCGTTGTGGACGGAAAAGCCCACGTGCCAAAAACTATTGGGGAATTAGTAGATACCATCAATTCGCCCGATACGGTAAGTCCGAAATTTTCATAAAAAACTATTTCATCGGTTGCGATAAACGGTGCATAAACCGAACCAACCGTCATACCAACAAAAGCACCAATTGTTTTCAAACTGGACGATTTCAATATCAAATCGCGACCGATATTTATCGATTTGTTTATCTTTGCACGGTCCGCGGTAACCCGACCATTAACACCAAAACCAGATGCGTTTAATTTATTCGCCTTGATTTCACGAAAACCATTTATATCCCCCGAAACACGCAACGTTCCAATTTCCATATTCCCCGAAACACCCGCACCCGATGAAAAGTAAACATTTTTCGCATCAACGCTGTCTGATTTAATAAACGTGGCGTTTAATGTTCGAACCTTGATTGATTTGCCACCAATTGTTCCAACATTGTATATGTTGTTTCCACCCATATTCAAATCCCGTTCCATAACATTCAAATTATCCTGGCCCGCCGACCCACGATGCAAAAAACGCGAAACATCCATATCTGACATATTGCGTGAAATTTTATATATCAAATTTCCTGGTTTGAAATCAGGCCCCGTTACCGCCCATGCCGAACCATACGCAACATTATCCTGGCCGACAATCGCCGCATCGGCACCGATGCTGTTTGCTATTTGGGCGACACGTTTTTGTGGCAGTTCAAAATCAAACGATAAATAAACATCGACAACTGTTCCGCCGTGCAGCGAATACTTGTCAATAAACCCGGACGTTATCGCATCCGAAAATTCATTCAATTCTTCTTCGGACATTTTTATTTGTGCCTGGGCCGGCCATAAATCTTGGTTCATACGAACAAAATTCAACACCCCATCACGCAGACTGATTATATCGTTTGCAATTGCCATATTATGCATCGTGTGCGTTGTTTCGGTAATCATTGAATAAGTAAAAGGTGCCGCCACCGAAATAATGACCATCGCCAATAAAACCTCGACCAGGCCACCACCACGTTGGGCAATCACATCGTTTTTTAATCCGGAAAAAAACATTCTGAATTTAATCACAGTTACTGCCCCCGTTAATCAAACATTGTTTAACATCTATTCTTTTTTCCAGACGTTGCCAAAACACATATTGACATATTATATTCTGACTTAAAGATTTTTGATTATAGGTATACCCCAGACTTGTTATTATCGATTGACACGTAACCGTTGCAGAATCATTTTTTGTTGGATTGGCGATTATTGAAAAATCGCCGTTATTTATATCATCAACCAACACATCTGGCAACACCGATGTCCCCGCCGGCCTGATATCCAAAATTGCCGCCCCAGACGCACCACGAACCAAACCACCGGACGTTTGATCACGCAATGTTATGTTTGAAACACGAATGTATTTTGTATCTATGCCGCTGGCAGAACTGTATGACAAAGTTTCCGCATCAATAAAAACATCCTGGCCACGCGTGGTGTTTATAAACGAACTGACATCCAAACGTTCCACCGAAAAACCAATCCTGCTGGTAACAACATCACCACGAACAATCCATTTTTCCGGTCCTTCGAATCCGGTTCGACCCTCGGACATATCGAAATTATCAACCGATGCATCAACCAATGTCAACGCACCCGCATCACCAAATTTTGAAATGGTTTTTGCCAACAGATTGCCAACCTTTAATTCGCCACGTGCAACCGATAAAGCCGTTTCACCAAACCTGTTTTGAAACACTGTTTTGTTTGCATTTATTTCAACGATATTATTTTTTTCACTGCGGCCTATCTCGGTCCCGGTTACATTTAACGTTACAATTTCACCGGTATCAATTGCACCATTACGTGCGAATATATCGGTTGCGTTATTGATTGCAAACCCACCCATATCCAAATCCGTCAAAAATCCAGATGCATCAGAATTTTTTTCATTTCGCCGCACAACATCAGAATACATATCAGACAATTGCACCCCAACATCAATCGAGCCTGTTGGATTATCCGGATTATAAATTGCAAAGAAACCGATTCTGCGTGCCAATTCAGCACGTTGCAACCCGGACAAACGCCCCCCAGATAATCTGATTGCGGCGAAAATCTCGTCCTGGTTTTTTGTTATAACCAAACTAATATCTTGACCCAATGCGGTTCGCGGAACAAACCCCAACGGTAACCCATAGGGTTCCAACGTATCAGAAAATTTATTTCCCGAAATCACCGTTACCTCGTAAGGCAAAGAATCAGCATTTTCCTGGATATAAATTCGTGCCGCTGTTTTTGCAACTTCGACCTGACGCGTTGTGGCATACATTTGCGTATTTAAATCACGCACCGACAAACGGTGTGCAAAAAAAGGTATAAATGCGAAAACCAATGTTAACGCCAATAAAGCCTGTAATAAAAAATTACCCTTTTCTGATTTCAAAACGAAAAATCCCCCTGACACATAAAGCATAGCAACACAAAAAATATATTGCAATCGGTTTTAAGATGTTTTATCATCGATTACGTTTGATGGTCGATATCTAGATGTTTTCATATATTTATCGGCAATTTATTTCCACAGAAAAACAAAAGAAAAGATATGCAAAACAAAAAAAATCAAACATCTGTTGGTATGATGATACAACGCTGTCATAAATGGCGGCAAAAAAGAAAGCAATACATGGACCAGGCACGCCAGGCATCGGACGAAATCGAACGCGAACGTTTGCTCCAGGCGGCGGAACATTACGGCCGTATCGTTAACGAAGAACAGAGCAAAATTGATTCAACCCGCGACCCCAAGGATAAAACCCCGGTTGATGTTCCAAACGAAAACGAATCTGGCGAAACCGCGGATGATGAAGAAAATACTTTCCCAGAATTTCTTACTAATTTGAATTAGTGGCTAGTGTTAGTGTTTTGGATAAAATCATCATCAAAGAATTTCGATAATTAAAACAACATGCCCATTTAACCCAACCGAACACTGCGGCAATTTGCCCCGTGGTTCGTTTACAAAAATCATTGTATATAAATATATTTTTTATTCTGGTTTTTATTTTCTTTGCAGTGCGTTTTTTTAATAATATAAATTTTTTAAAATGCCTGTATCCTATGAAACAGACCCCTTGTTTCGTTTGCCTTATGTCAGATTTAGAAAATACTAGTTCCAAATTTTGGTTGATAAAAAGTTTAATTATTTTTGCCACCCTTTTCAGTTCGGATTTTTTATTTGAATACAAACAAAAATCATCGCAATACCTTATATAATCAGCCCAATGTAATTCTTGCTTTATAAACATATCTAACTGGTTCATATAAACATTTCCCATCCATTGGCTTGTTAAATTTCCAATAGGCAAATTAGTATTACCACCAACCGACCGAACGATTTCGTTCAAGACCTTTAAAATTCTACGGTCATGTATTTTATGTGCGATAATTTTCATCATGATATCATGATTAATACTTGGATAAAATTTTTTTATATCACATTGCAAAACATATTTGTTTCTGCGAACGAAATCCATTGTTCGTTGTGATGCCCGGTGCAATCCCCGTCCCGGGATACATGCATAAGAATCCTGTATAAAACCACGTTGCCAAATTGGTCCCAATACATTTATTAACGCGTGTTGCAAAATATGGTCTGGATACAGCGGCAATTTATATATTACGCGTTTTTTTGGTTCGTATATGGTAAAAGTTTGATACTTTGATGTTTTAAAATTTCCTGTTATAACCTGGGTTCGTAATTTATGTAACCAAGCATCTTTATTTTTCAAAAAATTTTTAACGGCTTGTTTTGATTTTTTATGTTTAATGGCGTTTTTTGCGGCCAGTTCAAAATTTTCCGGGGAAATAAATTGTTCCCACAAATGTTTATATGTTTTCATCTTACGAAAAAGAGTAGTATTTATCACGTTTAACTATTACGCCACGAAAAGGCATACATTTTTTATCTTTGGCGGATTTAACCTGGTCTATTAAAACGACACTGCCGGTAAAGGCAACACATACATTGTTATCGATAACAAATTGTATTTGCAAACATTCTGTTCCCTCTTTACGTTTGGATTTTGTTATTTTGAAATCAGTGACCAAAATTTCACGGTTTAAAATCTCGTTTAAATGTTTTTTTCACCGGGCATTGGTAATTGGTCGCGTGCAAAAACGGAAAACACAGGACAATCAGAATTTTGAATACCTTTTATTTCATCCAACGTCATTTTAAATCCCCCACACATATTATTATCGGATGTTCCGGGCGTTCACCACGATACAGAACAAGTTACTAACCCAAACACCCCCTGCGTTTTGTATTTGATTGGGCAATATGCTCGCCTCAATCAGGCCATACCACCCCGCCTTTGATGTGAAGGCATCAGAAACAGATGAAAAACATCTGAAAAGTGTATCAACACTTTGTCCCGCAGGTTGGCAAAACTTATTTCTTTGTCAGATACAAGTTTATATCCACACAAAGGAGCGAACGACCCGAACACCGTCCCCCGGAAAGCGGAGTTGCGCTGGACGTTGCCGGCACAGCCGCTCGCACAGAGATCCGCACAATCCGCGGCACCCGAGATGTCGTTCCGAAACACCCAAGACGAAGCCGATGTGTCGGTTTTGCTGCCACCATTCTGGGGGGTCCAAGATGTCATTTTAC
>JAFSST010000034.1 GCA_017450905.1 Alphaproteobacteria bacterium | reverse complement strand
GTAAAATGACATCTTGGACCCCCCAGAATGGTGGCAGCAAAACCGACACATCGGCTTCGTCTTGGGTGTTTCGGAACGACATCTCGGGTGCCGCGGATTGTGCGGATCTCTGTGCGAGCGGCTGTGCCGGCAACGTCCAGCTCAACTCCGCTTTCCGGGGGACGGTGTTCGGCGATTATGCGAAATAGGGGGATTATCCCCAACGCCGATGCATCCACAGGTATTCATCGGGTTTTTTTCTGATTATGCGTGCCATGGCATCGTTTACCATTTTCATCCCGTTTATCTCGTCTGATTCCTTGTTGCCGGTATTTGGTATATTGATAAATTCATCAAATACAATTTCGTGATGGGCACCGTGTGTGCGTTCCACGTGGGCCAATAATATCGGTAAATTGAATTTTATTGCTAAATTTGCCAATCCCGTGGATGTCCGTGCCGGAACACCCATAAAATCCAAATAGGGGGCACCATGAAAACGTTGGTCCGGATTTATGTTTAAAACTTCGCCATTACGCAATGCACGTATCATTGGTATCGCGTCCCCAACAGGAATAAAATGCGCCTCGTCCACAATGCCGTATCCATAATTTTTCAGTATTATGTCGTTGGTCAACGGGTTTCGGGCGTGTTTATATGTAACGCCAACGACAAGTCCGCTGTTTGAAAACGATAATGACATCAATCCCATATAACCAAAATGTGGCATTGTAAGTAAAAACTGGGGGTATTTATGCAGCATTTGTTTATTGCGAAATGTGATGTATTTGTTCATCTTGGTTTTATATGTCGAAAATTTAATGCCTTCGACAAAGGTGCGTCCCCAATTGTTCCATACACGCCGCATAAACTTATCGTTTGCACAATCGGGTAAAATGCGATTCAAATTTTTTTCCATTAAATGTCGTCTGCGTTTTATTTTGGGACCAACGCGTTCCAATACCGCACCACCAATCCACGATAAAACAGGTAATGGCACAAACATAAACAAGGCATTTATCATACGAAAGCCGAACAATTCACGCGGATGTTTCCACCAACGCTTGATGTTCGTGCGTGGCGTATCCGATTCAATTTTTGACCACGGTATAAATGCGGCATCAATCGCCGCAATCGCATACAGTGCCGCACTCGGCAACAGGTAAACAAAATCAATATGAAAAATTGCGGTTAACAAAATAAATGCAAATAATACATACGTCATCGCCCCAGATAATTTTACGGCCTTGGCGGTGCATATCCATGTGCAGGCAAACAAAAATAATGTTATCATATAAACCCCTTGGTATTCCAAAAAAATCCTAGTTCGGGGTGCGTGCAATGTCAAGTGTAAAAAAATCCCGATATGTTTCGTTTTGTCGGCAAATAAAAAGCCCCCAACGGGGCGTTTTTATTTGTTGGTCAACTGTAATTCAATGCGGCGATTTTTTTGCAAACTTTCCGCATCGTTACCCAATGCAACCGGGTGCAAATCACCAAAACCACTGGGAATCAGGCGGCGGCGTGATACGCCATCGTTTGCCAATTCCCGGGCAACCGCCGTTGCACGTAACAACGACAATTCGGTATTGTTTTTGTATGCGCGATTTCCACGAACAACCGGCTTTTTATCAGTGTGTCCATCAACACGGATAATCCAATCAACATCAGACGGTATTTTTGATTCAAAATCTTTGATAACATTTGAAATCAAACGCAATTGCTTTTTACCTTCGGGGGACAGTGTGTATGAACCACTGGGGAATAAAATATCACTGGATACGATAAAGCGGTCCCCGTCCTGGCGAACAGTGGTGCGGTCGCCCAACGCCATTTTTATCGCCTTGTAAAAATCAGATTGATATTTGCCCATGTCTTGCAATTCGGCAACCTTGTCAGCCAACGCCTTGTTCAAACGTGTGGACATTTCAACATATTGGACTTCTTGCTCTTTGGCACGGGCCTCGGCGGCATCCAATGCGGCGTTCAATCGTGCCAATTCGTCATTCAATCGTGCCAATTCAGTGGCATATTCGGCGGATTTGTTCGCCATCTGTTGTTGCATTTCCGATTGCAAATCACGGCGTTGTTGTTCCAAATCGGCCAATTCTTTCTTGGCATTTTGGGCCATATTTAATTGTTTTTGTAATTCCTGGATTTGTTTTTGTTTTTCTAAATCCATTGTTTGAATTTGATTGGTCAGATTTTCAATTTGCAATTTTCTTTCGTTGTCTTGGTCTTGCAATTTTATAACCTGTTGCTCATACGCACCAATCATATCGGTAATAGATAAATCCTTGGCCTCTAATTCCGCGGCAGATGTTTCCAGTCTGGAACGAGCCTGGGTTAACAGACGTTCGGCTTCTTCGGCTTCGGAACTCATTTGGCGAATTTTTTCACTTTGTTCCGCATTTGTTTGCTTTAATTCACTGATGGTTTTTATTCCGGTGTTTTTGTTAAATACACTGGTCGTTGTCCATAAAAATACGAACACTATCAATAAAAATATCAATATGATAACAAGATTCGAAAACAAATCGACAAACGCCGGCCATGTATTTGTTTTCTCGCGAAAGTTGTTGTTGAACATGATATTCCCTCTCTCGTTAATTATTTTATGCCGCGTTAATCCGTTTATCCAGGTTTTGCAGCGTTTGGTTTATTTGTGCGGTATCCGATTGAATTTTAGGCAATACCTGGGACGGAATGTTTGATTGTGCAACATTCGTCCGGCGAGACAGAAAATCTTCCAGTTTATGAAAAATTGCACCCTGGGCCAATTGCACCTGGAGTCCCAGGAACCCGATGATTAAACTGCCCGCCAGGCCAAGCAACGAACTGGTAAATGCGGTTGCCATACCACCCAATGGTCGCGACAATCCCGATTGCATAGATTCCAAAACCGTGGCATCGTTAAAATTCAAATTGCCAATCAATTCGGCAAAACCGCCAACCGTCAAAATCAATCCCCAGAATGTCCCAAGTAATCCCAAAAATATCAACGTGTTTGTAATATAGCGAACCGATTCGCGGTCATCTTCGAACCGAACCAGAATCATATCCAAAATACTACGCAGGGTGTTGCCGTCCATTTTCGCAGGCCGATTGTGCAATAACAATGCAACCGAATGCAACAGGCGTGGTGCCACCCCCGGTGCCCGACCGCCATTTGTGTACATATTTAACCAACGATGTTCAGGCAGTAATTGAAACACCTTGATGAAACAGAGAATTATTCCATATATGGTTGTGCCAATAATTATTCCGTTTAAATATATGTTCGATATCGCAATTGTGAAAAAAGAACGATAAAACAATATAATGCCGCACAATAATAATGCAGTAAAAAGTGCCATTCTGTTAAGGTTTCGATGAAAACTGTTCATATTATCTGTCCCTCGTTTCATATCAATGATAGTAAAATTTTAAAACCTGTGTCAATAGAGATTATTTGGGGCAAAAAGTATCTTTTCATAAAATACTTGATTTTTTCTAAAAAAAAGGCATAATTGCGTTCGTTCCTGCCGTAATCAATGGTGATGACGGCTGTACAAACCAAAGGAAATAAAATGGCTTACTATGAAAGCGTCTTGGTTTTTCGCCAGGACTTGACCGAACCGCAGGTCAAAGAAAAAGCGGCAAAATTTGCAGATATTATCAAAGAATTGGGTGGAACGGTTAAATCTACCGAATTTTGGGGATTGAAAAATCTGGCATACGTTATTCGTAAAAACCGCAAGGCTCATTACGTTATGATGAACGTTGAAATGCCGGGTGAATCTATCGCCGAATTAGAACGCCGCAGTCGTATCGATGAAGACGTTATCCGTTTCTTGAATGTGCGTGTTGAAAAATTGTCAACTACACCTTCTATCATGATGAAAAAAAATAGCGAGGAGGCAGAATAATGGCAGTTCGTGCAGCAATTTATCGTAAAAAATCTAACCCGTTGAAAGATATTGATATTGATTACAAAGATATCAAGACATTGTCTCGCTATATTACTGAACGTGGCAAGATAGTGCCAAGTCGTATCAGTGGCGTTTCCCAGAAAGATCAACGTTTGTTGACACGTGCAATTAAACGTGCTCGTCATTTGGGATTGTTACCATTTGTGCGTAACAATTTGGGTTAATTTTATTTGGGAATAAAAAATCCCTAACTTACAAAATAAGGACAGATACAATGAAAGTTATTTTAACAGAAAAAATTTCTAAATTGGGAACAATCGGTGATACGGTTGAGGTAAAAACAGGCTTTGCACGTAACTATTTGTTGCCAAACAACAAGGCGTTGCGTTACAGCCGCGAAAATGTGGCGTTGTTCGAAGCACAAAAGGCCGAATTGCAGGCTCGCCACGAAAACGCAAAAAAACTCGCTGAATCCAAGGTTGAAGCGGTTCGTAATGCAAAAATGCACATGATTCGCCAGGCCGGTGATACGGGTCAATTGTATGGTTCTGTATCCAGTCGTGATATTGCACGTGCATTGAAAGAAGTTGCAAATGTTGATGTTACATCGGCCCAGGTTTTGTTGGGTAATCCAATTAAATCTGTTGGTGCGTTTGATACAAAAATTGCATTACACCCGGATGTTATTGTTCCGGTCAAAATTTATGTTGCACGGACCCAGGATGAAATTGATGCCTTGGTTGCGGGTAAGGTTTTGACATTCGGAACCAAAAAAGTCGAAGAAGAAGTTGAAGCGGTCGAAGAAGCCAAGGAAGAAAAAGCCGAAGCCAAAACCGAACCAGAATCAACAGAAGTCGCAGAATAATTTTCTGGGGATTGATTTTCATTCCGTCCATATCATTGTGGGCGGAATGTTTTTTATAAAAATATCATCGAAATAATTTTTTTGCATTTGGTGCAAATATAGCCTAGAATAGCGTCTGGACAAAAACAAAGGTGATTTTTATATGAAATTATGGGAACAGATAAAATCTTTTATACGAAACGATAATCCTGATTCAAAAATAAAATGGTCGTTATATATTCGTGTATGGAAGGAATTTGGAATTCCTTATTGGAAATGGTTGGCGTTGGGTGTTTTATGCACGGTTATCGCTGCCAGTGCCGAAGCATATTCCATTACATTGGTAAAACAAGTTATCGACAAGGGTTTTATCGAAAAGAATATGGATTCGTTGTTATGGATTGGGTTACAGATTGTTGCGGCTTTTGGTGTCAAGGGTATGTTCACGTATTCTAAAACTCTCACTATGACCAAGGCTGGGTTATTGGGGGTATCAAATCTGCGCCGCCGTTTATACAAAAATATGGTAAAACAAGCAATTGGGTATTTTCACGGAACTCATACGGGTGTCGTGATGAATTATTTTACTACGATGGCCAGTTCGGTTTTAAGTTTGGTTACCGATAATGTTATCAAGGTTGTTCAAAATATCGCGACAATTTTGATGATGTTTGGTTTGATGGTTTGGTATGCACCGCAACTGACGATAGTTTTAGTATTCTTGGTTCCGGCAATTGTCGTCCCAATGGTTGTTATTACGCGTAAGAAAAACATATTGACCCGCAAGGGTTTCGGGGTCGAGGCTGATTCTATTACCCACATAACGCAATCAATAGAAGGTATTAAAACGATTCAGGCGTTTTGTAATGAAAACGAAGAATCAAATCGAATGAATCGGATGGAAGATCAGCGTATCAAGGTTCATTTCAAATCATCAAAACTGTCGGCAATGCGTTCGCCAATTATGGAAACGTTAATTTCTGTCGGGCTTTGTTTAGCGTTATTGGTTGGTGGTTATTTTATAACCAGTGGTATGATTACAACTGGTGATTTTACGGCGTTTTTATTGGCGTTGTCGGCGGCATACAGACCGGCAAAATCGCTGACAAGTGTCAACGGCAGTATCCAGGCCGGATTGATAGCAGCCGAAGCGTTGTTCAATTTCTTGGATAAAAAACCTGATATCCAAGATAAACCAAATGCCAAGATATTAACCAGTGGTGAAATGAGTGTGAAACTGGATGATATTACATTTGCATATAACGAACAAGACGGTTATGTTTTGAAAAATGTATCTTTGGATGTCGAACCGGGCAAGGTTTGTGCTTTTGTTGGCCCCAGTGGTGGCGGTAAATCGACCATATTTAATTTGTTGGAACGCTTTTATGATACCCAAATGGGGTCGATTCAGATAAATGGTGTTGATATTCGTGAATATACATTGGAATCGTTGCGTAAAAATATCGCAAATGTATCCCAGGATGTATTTTTGTTTAATGGGACAATTGCGGATAATATCCGTTATGGAAATCCTGAGGCAACCATGGACCAGGTTTATGCTGCGGCACGTGCGGCGAACGCCCATGATTTTATTATGGATTTCCCAAATGGGTATGACAGTTTTGTCGGTGAACGTGGTTCGTTGTTGTCGGGTGGTCAAAAACAGCGTATTGCAATTGCACGTGCGATATTAAAAGATGCACCGATTTTACTGTTGGACGAAGCCACCAGTGCGTTGGACAGTGAATCAGAAAAACTGATTCAATCAGCGTTAAAGGAATTGATGAAGGGTCGAACAACATTTGTTATTGCACACCGTTTGGCAACAATTGTGGATGCTGATGTTATTTGTGTGGTAAAAAATGGACGTATTACGGAACGCGGAACGGATGCGGAATTGTATGCGATGGGTGGTGATTATACAAAGTTGAAAGATATTCAATTTAAAAAGAAAAAATAATCGTATGGGTGGTCGGGTATATTAACGACCACCTTTTTCACATCTTGAAATGCGGAATTTGTGCATTATATTTACACTTGCGTTAAATTCCGCATTATTTATAATACTTTTATTATTAAGGAGTTTTTTATGTTCAAGCCTTTGAATAATTACGTTTTGTTGGAAAGAATCGAAGAAGAAAACAAAACTGCCGGCGGAATCATTATCCCCGATACCGCAAAAGAAAAACCTTCGCGTGGACGCGTGATTGCGGTTGGTGATGGTGTGTTCGATGGCGGAAATCGTGTGCCGATGTCTGTGCATGTTGGTGATGTGGTTTTGTTTGCCAAATGGGCGGCATCCGCAAATGAAGTAAAAATCAACGGTCAGGATTTTATTCTGATTAAGGAAACTGATATTTTGGGTATTTTGGATTAAGAGGTTAACAGATGGCAAAAGATATTGTTTTTGATACAGATAAGTTAGCGGCGGGCGTTGATAAATTGGCGAATGCCGTAAAAATTACTATGGGACCCAAGGGTCGCACGGTTGTTATTGATAAATCTTATGGTGCACTGGTCGCAACCAAGGACGGTGTTACCGTTGCCAAGGCCGTGTCTTTGGCGGACCCTGCGGAAAATATCGGTGCCAGAATGATTCAAGAAGTTGCCAAAAAGGCGGGTGATGATGCGGGTGATGGAACAACCACCGCAACCGTGTTGGCACAAAAAATCGTTCGTGAAGGTCGCCGTGTAATCGCCGCCGGAATGAATCCAATGGATATTAAACGTGGTATTGATATTGCGGTCGATGCCGTTGTTGCGGATATTGAATCACATGCCAGACCCGTTCGCGACAGTTCGGAAATTGCCCAGGTTGCAACTATTTCAGCAAATGGCGACAGCGATATTGGTAAAAAAATTGCAGACGCGATGGAACGTGTCGGTCAAGAAGGCGTTATAACCGTTGAAGAAGCCAAGGGGCTAGAAACAGACATCGATGTTGTTGAAGGTATGCAGTTTGACCAGGGCTTTATGTCGCCTTACTTTGTCAGCAACAGTGAAAAAATGTTGGCGGAACTAGATAATGCTCAAATTTTAGTGTCCGAGAAAAAAATCACAGGACTCCAAGCGTTGTTACCAATTTTGGAACCAATTGCACAACAGGGTCGTCAATTACTGATTATCGCCGAAGATGTTGAATCCGAAGCATTGGCGACATTGGTTTTGAATCGTCTGCGTGGCGGATTAAAGGTTTGTGCGGTCAAAGCCCCGGGCTTTGGCGACCGCCGCAAGGAAATGTTGCGTGATATTGCAATCGTAACCGGTGCAACGGTTATTTCCGATGATATGGGAATGACATTTGATAACATCAGTCCGGCGGTTTTAGGGTCGGCAAAACGTGTTGTTGTCGCAAAAGATTCTACGTTAATTGTAAACGGGGCGGGGGATAAATCTGCAATAGATGCACGTGCCGATGAAATTCGTAAACAAATCAGCACCAGCACCAGCGATTATGACCGTGAAAAATTGGCGGAACGTTTGGCTAAATTGGTCGGCGGTGTTGCCGTTATCAAGGTTGGCGGAATGACCGAAGTCGAAGTCAAAGAAAAGAAAGATAGGGTTGACGATGCATTGGCGGCAACTCGTGCGGCCGTGGCTGATGGTATTGTTGCTGGCGGTGGCGTGGCGTTGGTTCGTGCGGTCAATGCATTAAAGGGATTAAAGGCGGCAAATACAGACCAAGAAGTTGGTATCGATATTGTTCGCAGGGCGTTGATTGCACCGTGCAGTCAAATTGCTGAAAACGCCGGCGTTTCCGGTGAAATTGTTGTCGGCAAAGTATCCGAAGCCAAGGAATACAATTTTGGTTATAATGCCCAAACCGGCGAATATGTTGATATGATGTCGGCTGGAATCATTGACCCGGCCAAGGTTGTTAAAACCGCTATTATGGCGGCGGCCAGCACCGCGGGTGTATTGTTGACAACGGGTGCCGTTATGTCGGAAATTCCCGAAGAAAAAGGTTCCGTACCGCAAATGCCGGGTGGAATGCCAGGAATGATGTAAAAATCAAATAATCGGTTGAAAACACCCTGTTTTCGGGGTGTTTTTTTCCGGTGGTTTTTCTGTAAAAAACACTTGACAAATAACAAAACAAGACTATATTATCGTTTGTCAATAAACAAAAACCAAGGAATAAAAAATGAAAAACAATAAAGCAAAAAAGATTTTGCCTTTTGTGTTTGCGGCGTTATCGATTTTTTCCGCGTGCAAAAAGGAAAACAACGAAATGTCTGATAATGCACGTTCTTGTGTTGAATTGGATTTGAACAATTTAGCAGATTTCTATAAGGAAGCAAGGGTCGAGGTTGCGAACGCACATAACAGTATTGTTTATGCGACACTGTCTGATAATCAACAAGAATTAGACGCAATGACAATGAAGTTTACAAAAGAAGAATGGGCAGAAAAGGCAGATTCTTTATATAACTTTTTTGTTTGGGCACAAAAAAAACAAAATACCGAATTGCATGCTGACAAGTATTATGTGTTGAATGCTGCGGATACGGTGAACGAAATCGATGTTTATAAGTTAAACCGTTTGGGATTGCATGTCCGGGTCAAAGGAAATTAACCTTTTTTAAAATACTGATGAAACACGGGAACAGAAAAATTTTTTCGTTCAAGTACAAAAACTATCGGTTAAGACGGATTATTCCGTGTTTTTTGTTGGCCGTTGCCCCGGTGTTTCATTCGTGCGAAATGTTTGATTCGGAATATGTTGCCACAATAGAATATGACCCGGTGGATATGCCCGGGATTGATATAAATTTGGTTTATAAATATCTTTCCGAAGGCTATTATGACAAGGTGGTAATCGTTATGTTGCCGAATGACAGTTCCAGGTATTTTAATGCCGACAAATGGCACGCTGTAACAAATAATGTTTTAGATGTTTATAATATCGGTAACGGCGTTAGACGTGTCGGCAGCCGCGGTGAAATTATCGTGGCAAAGAAAATACCAGAAGATTCGCGTGACAGCATAGGTATCAGATATGAAGACTCACGTTTATTAGAGTATCATTCTATAACAATAACAGAACGCGGTAAATAAATTCGTCATTTCAATTTTTCGGCCGCACCGCGTGCCAATTCATCGCATCTTTCATTAAATTCTTCGCCATTGTGGCCGCGAACCCAAACCCAATGAATTTTTATATCGTTTGCTAATTCATCCAATTTTTGCCACAAATCTTGGTTTTTTACAGGCTTTTTATCCGCCGTTTTCCAATTGTTCTTTCGCCAATTTTTTATCCACGATTGCATACCGTTTTTAACATATTGACTGTCAGTGTGGATTTCAACCTGGCTGTGACGATGGGCCGCCGTTAATGCACGTATAACCGCCATCAATTCCATACGATTATTAGTTGTGTTTTGTTCGCCACCGCTGCGTTCTGCGATGTTTTTGCCATCGGTTGCAACAAACGCCCATCCACCGGGACCGGGGTTACCTAAACAACTGCCATCTGTCCAAATTTTTAACATTTTTTTATCCTTCTGTTTGTGATATAATATCATAAAATGATGATAGATTCCAAAAAATTACGCGAAATGTCAAATGCCGTGCGTGCCACGGCGTTGCGAACGTTGGGACACGCACAAAGCGGTCATATCGGCATTGTGTTAAGTGCCGCCGATATTCTTACGATGATTTATGCGGTGTTTTTTAATCCGAAACGCGACCGATTCGTTTTGTCGGCTGGACATGGTTCGGCATTGTTGTATTCGGTGTTAAAATTATCGGGATATCGTGTTGGCGATTTGGATTCTTTTCGGCGGTTTGGTGGGTTGCCCGGTCATCCTGAATTTGGTATTGATGGCGTGTCGGCGACAACAGGTCCGTTGGGGCAGGGTATTGCAAACGCCGTTGGTATGGCAATTGCGGCAAAACATAAAAATACCGGTGGTCGTGTTTTTTGTTTGTGTTCGGATGGTGATTTGATGGAAGGTGTCGCCCAGGAAGCAATCGGCTTTGCCGGTCGATACAATTTAAATAATTTGGTTGTGTTTTGGGATAATAACGGAATTAGTATTGACGGTGTTGCACAAACAGATTTAAATTTGCCAATGCGTATGCGGGCGGCGGGCTGGACTGTTTGTTCGGTCCAAGGGGATAATTTTGATGAAATTTACGATGCGGTTAGTATGAAATCAAATGGACCGTTGTTTATTCAGTGCGATACTGTTTTGGGAAAAGAAACAAGTGTTGCCGGGACACCGGCCGCCCACGGTTTTGGAATTTCAGAATCCGAGGTTTTATCATTAGCGGAACATTTTAATTCTTTTGTTGGAAACGATTTATGGAAAAAACTATCGCGGCAAACCGAACGGGGTATATCACGGAAACGGTATTCGGTAATTCCAAATGTTTCTGTTTCGAACAGTCAGCATTTTATTTCCACGCGTGAATTGTCAGGGGCGTTTTTGTCCAAACTGATGAAAAAAAATCCCGACTTAATCGGGGGCAGTGCGGATTTGTCATCCAGTACAAACGTGCGTGTCGATGGTATGTGTGATATTTTGCCTGATGATTTTTCGGGGAATTTTATAAACTTTGGTGTTCGTGAACATGCGATGGCGGCGATTATGAACGGTATGGCGTATGCGGGGATACGTTCGTTTGGTTCGACATTTTTGGTGTTTTCGGATTATATGCGTGGGGCGATGCGATTGTCTGCGTTGGCGGGGTTACCGGTTATTTATGTTTTGTCGCACGACAGTATCGCGGTCGGCCAGGACGGTCCCACACATCAGCCAATTGAACAAATTGCCGGGCTGCGTCTGATTCCGAATATGAATGTTTTTCGTCCGTGTAATATGGCCGAGGTTGCATATTCATGGCAAACGGCATTGTCTGAAACACATCGTCCATCGTGCATTATTTTATCGCGACAAAAAATTATCCAGGTTGATAATCCGGTATTTGGGGAAATTGAACGTGGTGGATATGTGATTTATAAAAACGGGCATCATCGCATAAAAATGACGTTGGTCGCAACCGGGACCGAGGTTCCATTGGCGGTATCTGTGGCGAAACGTTTGGGGGTCGGTGTTCAAGTGGTCAGTATGCCATCGGTTGCACATTTTATGGCCCAGGATTCGGAATACAAGCATAGGGTTTTGCGTGGTCGTGTCGTTGCAATAGAGGCGGGGGCTTGTGCCGGGTGGTTTGAATTGGCCGATGCGGTAATTGGTGTTGATGATTTTGGAACTTCGGGACCGGGTGATATGGTTTACAGAGAGTATGGTTTTGATACCGATGCGATAGTTTGTGCAATACGTGGTAAAATGAAAAATGGCAAATTATGATTTTGTAACATCAAGCGGTGAAAAAATACCAATAATAATAAGTGTCAGACGCGGTTTGCGTAACATAACTTTGCGTCCAAAAACCGTTGAAAATCGCCGAATTGAAATATCGCGTCCGTGGTTGAGTTCTGATGCGGCGGCGTTGCGATTTGTTGAACAAAAACGGCGTTGGTTGGAACGTATTTTTGCAAACGCACCGCAAAAGAAGCATCTGGTGTCGGGCGATTGGTTTAATTTTTTGGATATGCGTGTGCGTGTTATATATTCGCCGGAAATCCGTGCAAACAGATTTGAAAAGCAATCTGATGAAACTTACATTTTGTATGTTGGTGGGGATTTGGGATTATTGGAAAATCGCGTGCGTATGTTTATTAAATCTGAATTGTTGGTCCAGATAAAAAAATTAATACACGATACACCACGTGAATTTTGGCCACGGCGTATTTGTTTGCGTGATACGTCTTCGCGGTGGGGGTCGTGTTCAACTTCGGGAACGATTTCTTTCTCGTGGCGATTGGCGTTTGCACCATTTGATGTGATGCGGTATGTCGTTATGCACGAATTGTCGCATACGCAACACATGGACCATTCGCCAGAATTTTGGGCAACTGTTCGTGAACTTTATGGTTTTGGTGTCGAACGTGCAAAGCGTTGGTTAACACAAAATGGTTCGAAATTGCACGAATACCTTTAATTTTTTGTGATGGTATCGTTTGGGGTAAAATACAAAGAATCAGTACGCTTTAAAAAATGTGCTTTTGTGCGTTCGTTGATTTTTTTAAACGAGTGCGTTTTGGTTGATTTTTCCAGTTTTTCAAATTTCTGGGCGAATTTATAGTTTTCGTACCAATACACCAAACAGGTTGCCAACAGGCTTAAAAACATAATGCCCAACAGTCCCCGTATGGGGAGTTTTTCTACATTTTTATCATTTTTCAATGGGGCTGGTTCTTGCTGCATATATTTTCATCCTTTCTTAATGCCCATGTTAGCATAAATAAGTTTTTGGGCAAGGTTTTTATATTGCCCCAGAAACCATTCCTGGGTCTTTTTGGGGCGGATTAAGGTATAATGAAAATGTGTTAATGGCACATTTAATCAAAAAAAAGAGGGAAAAAATGAAAAAAATATCATTGATTGCATTGTTTGGGGCGGTCATCGGCTTTAACGGCTTTGCCGCACAAAATAACAATATGATGACGGTCGTTTCGGTCCAGGAAGTAAAAGGTATGGCGGATGATTCGCCGGTAATTGTTCGCGGATATTTGGTTGAACAAAACGGTGAAAACTCTTATCTGTTCCGTGATAACAGTGGCACAATAAATTTAGAGATAGAAGAAGATGATTGGAACGGTCAAACCTTTGTGCCGACCGATTTTGTCGAAGTATGGGGCGAAGTAGATAAAAACGGTATGACGGTTACGGAAATAGATGTATCTGCGATAAAAAAATTATAAACAATTCCCGCCGTAAAAAAGGCGGGTTTGTTTTTGTGTATTTGTTTGACATTATTGTGTTTTTGTGTTAGGTTCGTGGGGTTACAGAAAACAAAAGGATATTTATGTCAGAAGAAAAAATGCAAGAATTTATCAAAATTATCCGGGCAATTGCTTTTTCGGTTGCAGTTGTCGCCTTTTGTATGTTGTATCGTGATACCAAAAAAGCCGAAAAACAAAAACGCGAAGATGCCGTGTTTGTAAAAGATTTTTCCGAATATGTGCTGCACGTTGCCGCGATTGAGGCGGGGGCTGATACGTCAAAAATTTCCGGGCTTAAAAATGTGTATATGGCGTATGATTCGACCGTCTTGGCCAATTTACAGAAAAATATGCGTGCGGATTCGGCAAAATACGCGAATACATTAATCAAGGATTCTGGTGTTGCGTTAAAGTGGCGTGGGCAAGAATTTGAAAAAATTATGAATAATATAAAATCTGGCGAGCCATCCAATGATTCGGTTAACCAGGTTGCAAATTATTACGAACAATATAAACAACATATCCAGATATTGTCAATTATCAACCAAGTGTTGAATTATAATAAATAGTGGTTAGTGTTAGTGGTTTGTTCCGCCTACGCCAAGGTTACGGCGATACAGGGGATAAATTCCCCTCTGGCCAGAGGAGAACTAACACTATCCACATACAACATACCCTTGACAAACTGTTATTTTTGACCTATAATAACAAAGAACAACAAACAAAGGATGAAAAATGTATAGATATACAACAAAACAACAATATAAAATAAATCGTGGAAAGAGTT
>JAFSST010000033.1 GCA_017450905.1 Alphaproteobacteria bacterium | reverse complement strand
ATCCAACATTTCATCGTGTTGAATGTTGTAATAAATTATCCGCCAATGGACGCTGTGCCATCGGTCAAACCGTTCAACTTTACAATATATAACGGTGAACGCCATGCAATACGATCCAAACCGCCGCGCTTTTAATTCTACATTTCGCCCAATATCAAAAAAACGGGCAGAAACCATCGCAAATGGCACTTGGAAACCAAAACCCCGTAAACCGATTAAATGGATGTCCGATAAAATGCGCCACCGCATAACTGATTATCGTGATGCCGCATTTGCTTACTGGGGAAAACAATGTTTTTTATGCGGGCGCAACGAACATCAAACCCGTCTTGTTGTGCATCACATGGACGGACGCGCCAACGGCGATAATGTTTTACGCACAATTCCGCTGTGTGATGGACGGTATGGCTGCCATGCTCACAACCATAACGGCATGGGCGACCCACGCACAGCCGAATTGAACGCAGAAATTGAACAAAAAATGAAAGCCATGGGAATTATGTAAAAATAACGGCGACACACTTGATTTTACTAATAAATGGTGGTAAATATGTCATTGGAAACAAGATTTAAAAAACTGGCGACTAAATCAGATTTACAATTATCTGATACCGATATTTGTTGCGCGGTTGCGAATTTTGTTAATTTCACCCGTATAATCACGGAAATAAATGATAAAAAAGTGCGTAATTTTGGCTCGGATCAGTTCCGAAAAACAAGACAGAGAATTATCGCTGCCAGCGCAAATTACACGCCTATCAGAATATGCGGCGCGGCGCGGTCTTGAAATCCTGCGCCAAGATGTTATTACTGAATCATCCACAAATGGCGACCGCAAAAAATTCATGAATTGCTTAAAGTTTTGTGTCGCAAATCGTGCTGCGTTGCTTTTTGATTGTATTGACCGTGCCCAGCGTTCATTTACCGAAATCCCAATCCTTGAAAAATACCGCCGTGATGGCAAATTGGAATTACATTTTGTCCGCGAAAACATCGTTATTAACGCAGAATCAAGCAGCACCGAATTATTGATGTGGCATCAAGGCGTATTGATGGCTGAATCATACAGTTTACATTTCAAGGAAAATGTGAAACGGTCTGTAAATATGAAAATATCGCGCGGCGAATATCCGTCTATGGCGCCAATTGGATATATTAACCATCGTAGCGCCGATAACAAATCTGTAATTGCTATTGACCCAAATAAAGCCGACAAAGTCCGTATGTTGTTCATGGAATATGCACGCGGACAAAAATCATTAAAAGAATTGCGCGATTACAGCGAACAAATCGGTTTATACGGACGCCGTGAAAACAAGCCCTTGACCCTGTCTATAATGCAAAAGATACTGGACAATCCGTTTTATTGCGGAACAGCAAAATGGGGAAATCAAACATTTGAACATTGCCACCCGCGGCTTATATCGCGCGAACTATGGGAAACCTGCCAACGCGTAATGCACGGACGCAATCAACATAATTATACAAAGTGGGGAGAGAAAGATTATTTATATCGTGGGCTTTTCCGTGATTATTATACCAAACGCATTATAACCACAGAAAAAAAGAAAGGCAAATATTTATACCTTATGGCATGGAACGCTGACGGGCGGCATATTTCAATACCACAAGACGCCATAACCGGACAGATTTATAAAATCTTAAAATCATTGGAAATACCACGCGAATTTGCCGTTGATGTTGCTGGATACTTAAAATCGGCAAAGACCATTGAATTGGAATATAACCAGCGTATAGAAAAAGAATTGATCGCAGAACAAGAAAAATGGCGCGCACGCATCAATAAATTAAATGATATGTGGTTGGACGGCAAAATTGAAACAGATGAATACAACGAACAAAAAACGCGTTTAACAGACGAATATAACCGCGCCCGTGCCAAACAGGATGCACACACACAATCTGATTGGGATGTAAATAACGATATTGTTCATATATTTAATTCATTGACGAATATCGGGGATATTTTCTT
>JAFSST010000032.1 GCA_017450905.1 Alphaproteobacteria bacterium | reverse complement strand
ACTGCGTTGACACAGGCAACGCTTTCTGAAAATATAACTCAAATTCCGAATTATGCTTTTGCGAACTGTGCTAAATTAGAATCGATTTCTCTCGGCAGTAATATCACAAACATTTTTCTGATATTGGGATTAACGGCAACAATCGCCACGTTACCGATACAGAAAAACACCAAAAGATACGAAATACCTTTTGTTGGTTTTGCCACATTGTTGTTATGCCTGTTCGGGCTGTTCGTTGGTGAAATTTCACGACTGGTCGCGGGGGTGCTGGTTGGATTGTTTGCCGTGTTTATGGTATATATGATTGTGTCCGCACGCCACGGCGATGTTGAACCGGTCGAAATAAAAAAGATGTCGGTTGCAAAAACATTATTGATGTTGGTAATTGGTATCACCGCATTAATAGTGGGCAGTAATTTAACCGTTGATTCCGCGGTCGACATATCACATCGCTTTGGTGTATCGGACCGAATAATTGGTTTAACGCTAATCGCATTGGGGACCAGTCTGCCGGAATTGGTTGTCTGTGTTGCCGCGGCAATCAAAAAGCAATACGATTTGGCGGTTGGTAACATCATCGGTTCCAACATATTCAACATATTGTTTGTTTTAGGTTTTGCCGGATTGGTTCACCCAATACCGTTTCAAAATGAATTTGTTGTTGATGGTGCGATTGCCTTGATGGCGGTGGCACTGTTGATGATATTCGCATATCGCAATTCAAAATTAAGCCGTATTGGTGGAATTGTGTTTTTGGCGACTTATGTTGGTTATACGCTTTATTTGATATTTCAATAAAAAGCCGCAACATTCCGTTTTGCACGCTTAAATCCGCTAATCGCGGCTTTGCACCAGCCAAAGACGGGTGGTGGGGCTAATCGGACTCCCTCGGCATAAATGCCTGCGGGGCAACCGGTCGGTTCTCGTCCGAAATATAACACATTAAAAAATTAAAACCGGTTTCACACCGGTTTGAATTTTTTGGTGGAGCTGATCGGACTCGAACCGACGACCCCTTGCATGCCATGCAAGTGCTCTACCAACTGAGCTACAACCCCATTTCGGATTGCTATTCTATATTTCTTCTTGCCAAATGTCAAATCAATTTGCTAATGTTCTGTTATACCGAAGGAGATTTATAAATGGATTATCAATCATTAAAGACCGAAGTCGAACAAAAAACCGCACAAACACTGGACGTTTTGCGTAATGAATTCGCAGGATTGCGGACCGGACGTGCATCTGTTCATTTATTGGACGGTGTTCGCGTTGAAACATACGGTTCCGATATGCCGTTGAATCAATTGGCAACCGTTTCCACCCCTGACAACCAGACATTAACCGTTACTGTTTGGGATATTTCGAACGTTGGTGCGGTTGAAAAAGCGATTCGTGATTCTGGTCTGGGATTAAACCCAATGAGTGCCGGTGGCGTTATCAGACTTAATATGCCCCCACTTACCGAAGAACGCCGCAAGGAATTAACCAAGGTTGCCGGTAAATATGCCGAAGAAGCAAAAATTTCTATGCGGAACATTCGCCAGGATGCAATGGGCAAAATCAAACGTGCTGTTACCGACAAGGAAATTTCCGAAGACGACCAACGCAAATACGAAGACGATTTACAAAAGGTTTTTGATGCACGTGCGTCCGAAGTTGATGCAATGGCCAAGCAAAAAGAAGCCGATATTATGGCCGTATAATACATTAACCACAAACACCAATTTAACAACACAATTCAGGCGATAAAAAATGTTTAATTTATTCAAGAAAAAATCAAATCTACAAAAAACCCCGGCCAAGGTCCCCCAACACATCGCGTTTATTTGTGATGGGAATCGCCGTTGGGCGGAAATGCGTGGTCTGCCGCCGTTGATGGGACACAAGGCCGGTATTGCAAATTTTGAAAATCTGGTCGATTGGTTTATGGAACGCGGTGTTTCAACCGTTACGTTTTTTCTGTTTTCGACCGAAAATTGGAACAGAACCAAGGAAGAAATTGATTTCTTGATGGATTTATTTTATTCCGAAATGAAAAAAAATCTTGCACATGCATTAAAGAAAAACCTGCGTTATCGTGTAATTGGAACGCGTGAAAGATTGCCAAAAAAATTGGCTGCTATGTGCGATAAATTGGAACGTGAATCCGCCGAAAACACCGGTGGAACGGTTGTGTTCGCATTGAATTATGGCGGCCAAGACGAAATCATCAATGCGGTTAACAACGCCATCGCCGAAGGCGAACCTGTAACCCGCGAAACATTCGAAACATTTTTAGACACTGGGGATTTGTTACCTATTGATTTAATGGTTCGAACAAGCAATGAATTCAGAATTTCGAATTTTTTACTTTGGAAATTGGCTTATGCGGAATTGTTGTTTATTCCGGAACATTGGCCTGATTTGGTAAAAAGTGAAAAATTGTGGCAATTCACACTGGATGAATACGCAAAACGCAACAGACGTTTTGGCGGCGGAAAAAAAGCGAACTATTCGGGCAGAAAAAAATAGGAATACAAAATGTCAAATACTGCAAATCGTGTTTTAGTTGCATTGGGAATCGCGGCTGTTTTCGCATTGGCGGCGTTTTTCGAAAAAATCGGTTGGCACGGTGTATTATGGTTGTCGATATTGGTTGTGGCGGCGGCAATTTTTGAATTTGTTTGCTGTCTGTGGAACGCCCCACGCAAGGTTATGTTCAACAAATCGAATTTAATTATCTTTGCGTGCTTTCTGGCGATATTAATTTTGGATTTCATATCGGTTATGACTGTTGGGAAACGCCCGATGACAATGTTATTGTTGTTGATAATTATTTGTTCGGCTGATATTTGTGCATGGATGTTCGGGCATTTAATTGGCGGCGACAAGTTATGGGAAAAAATATCTGCAAACAAAACATGGGCTGGTCAAATTTTTGGTGTTTTGGGCGGAACGGCGGCTGCGATTATTTATGGAAACGTGGTTCTTGGTGGTTTTATGCCCCAGTTATTATGGATTGGTATCAGCATATCGTTAATGTCGCAATATGGTGATTTAACCGCAAGTTTTGTTAAACGCAGATTACAAATCAAGGATTTCAGCAATGTTCTGCGTTCACACGGCGGCATAATGGACAGATTTGACGGATGGATTTATGCATTACCACTTATATGGATGGTTTTGGCATAATCAATAAATTTTAAAAGGATTACAGATGCATTTCATAACAACAATTATCGCACTTTTGATTGTTCTGGGCGTTGTTGTTTTTATACACGAATTAGGGCATTTTTTGGCGGCACGTTGGGCCGGTGTTCGTGTTGATACTTTTTCTATTGGTTTTGGACCGGCAATAGTCAAATGGCATGACAAACATGGAACGATCTGGAAAATCGCGTGTTTGCCGTTGGGCGGTTACGTTTCTATTTACGGCCAAGAAGATATGTTCGACCGTAAAAAATACGCGGAATTGGCACCATCGAAAAAAATTGGACATTATTTATCCGCACCTGCGTGGAAACAGTTTATTATTATCATCGCGGGCGTTTTTATGAATTTCGTTTTGGCGTGGGCAATTTATTCGGCGATGTTTGCATTCAAACCTAAAACGGTTCAATTGCCGGTTGTGGGCCAGGTAATTCAGGAAAGCATTGCGTTCAAGGCTGGGGTTAAACCGGGCGACATAATTGTTCAAATAGATAATTCGAAAATCACCAATTGGGGTGAATTGATTATTGCCAAGGAAGTCGCATCCGAACACGATGCGGATGTTATGATTGCCCGTGGCGACAAATTGGTTCGTGTAAAGTTGGCACCTGCTGAACGTTGGGGATTGATTGCCGATGGCAGCAAAACAGAATTTCGTAAAAAAGGCTTTTTCGGTGCGATTTATTCTGGTGCACGTGAAACATATCATCAATCAAAAACTTTGTTGGTTGTATTAAAACAAATTATAACCGGCGAACGTTCTTCGAAACAGTTGGGGTCGTTTATCACAATCGCCCAGGTTTCTGGTCAGGCGATGGCGGCTGGATTTTTTGCATTGTTGTCCATAATCGCCTTGTTATCGGTAAATTTAGGGGTCATTAATTTGTTACCTATTCCGGTTCTGGACGGTGGATATTTGTTGATTTTGATAATCGAAGGAATCACACGCAAAAAACTTGGTGGACGCGGTATGGAGATTGCAATTATATGCGGGTGGATTTTCTTGGCCGGGGTTTTGGTATTGACAATGTGGAACGATTTAGTCAGAGTATTTGGATAGAAACACATGGCAAAAAAATATCTTGCTTCTTTGGTTGGTATATTTGTTGTATCGGGTGCGTGTGCGACCACGGTTTCGCGTATTGATGTTAACGGCAACAAACGTATGGATACGGAATCTGTTCGCATACTGTCAACGGTCAAGGTTGGCGATAACCTTAACAACGAAGGTTTGAACCAGGTTGCAAAAAAATTACAGGAAAGTGGATATTTTTCAAAAATAAATGTTCAAATGAACGGCAATGTTTTGAAAATTGACGTTACTGAATCCCCGATAATAAATATGGTAACGGTCGAAGGAAACGATGAAATATCAACCGAAGATATAAAGAAAGAAATAAAAATCAAGGAACGCTCTTCGTATGATGAATCTGTGATTGGGGCGGACACGGCACGCATTTTAACGATATATCAACGCAAGGGTTTTTTTGGAACCAAGGTTGAACCAAAAAAGATATTATTGGACGACAACCGGGTGAATGTTGTATATGAAATCAGCGAAGGTCATCCCACATACATAAAATCAATTAAGTTTAACAATAATAAACGTTTTAGCGACCGTGTTCTGCGGGGCGAGATATTATCACGCGAACACGCTTGGTGGCGTTTTATGGCACAATTTGATGTTTATGATGAAGATCGTATTCAATACGACCAGCAAATGTTGCGACAATTTTATCTGCGTAATGGGTATGTTGATTTTAATGTAACAAATGCCCGCGGAACATTTACACCTGACCGCGAATACTATTCGGTGGAATTTACCGTGGACGAAGGTGAAAAATACGATATTGGAAAAATCGAGATAGATAATCCTTTTTCCGATATCCCGGATGACGAATTGTATGACGTTATAAAAACCTCATCGGGCGACACATACAACATTGATGAAATCGAAGAAACCATAACAGCCCTGCGTGGCAAGGTCGCAGATTATGGCTATGCATTCATAAATGTTGAACCGGTTCCCACAAAAAATGATGACAGCCGAACTATTGATATAAAATTCAAAATTCAAAAGACTAATCGTATATATCTGAATTCTATCAACATCCTTGGTAATGTCCGGACATTTGATTCGGTTATCAATCAATTAACACCTATGCGACCGGGCGACCCTTTTTCGTTACAAACAATCGAACAAGGTCGTCAACGATTGATGCGAACACGTTATTTCAAAGATGTTCAAATGATACCAACGCGTATTGCCGATGCGAATATGATGAATTTGGATATCAAGGTCGAAGAACAACCGACTGGTGAATTATCTGGTGGGTTTGGTTGGTCTAACATTAACGGTTTTATGGTTGATGCCGGTATAACTGAAAATAATTTTATGGGGCGTGGACAAACCGTTCAATTACGCGGCTCGATTGCCCAATATCAAAAACAGGCCTTGTTCAGTTTCACCGAACCATTTTTGTTTGGTCGTGCGTTATCCGCGGGTTTTGACACGTCATACACAATGTATAACTATAAAAAACTTGGTGGCTTTGGATACGACCGTGATTCTTTGACGATTGCCGGACGATTGGGTTGGCAATTAACCGACCACTGGTCCCAAATGTTGCGTTTATCTGCCTCTTTTGACCAAAACTATGATTTGCAAATTGGCGGATGGCAAAATGCCAGGTTATATACATTGGGAACATATTTGAAATACTATAATCTGGATACAAATTTCCAACAAAACACCCATACCGGTGTTGTCAGCAATCTTGGAATCGCATACACTGGGTTTGGTGGGACCGAAACATTTATGCGTTACAGTGGTGATATTACCGCAATGGTTAAATTTTTTGACGACCGTTGGCAAATAAAAACATCAGTTGATTTTGGATATATTCAATCAATTGGCGATGATTATGTTCCGCGTGTATATCGTTACTTTTTGGGTGGTGAATCGTTGCGTGGGTTTGATGTCGCCGGCGTGGGCAGTCGTAACGGCGTAATAACATCCTATGCATTGGGCGGCATGTGGAAGGTCAACGGTTCAACCCAAATGAATTTCCCGATATTTATCCCGGATGAATACCAGATTAAGGGCTTTGTATTTGCAGATTATGGTATTTTGGGTAAACCACCCGCACGCGAAGATACATATCACGGGCAAGATAACCTGATTGACCAAAAGGTCAGAACATCGGTTGGTTTTGGTATTTATTGGAATACACCAATGGGACCAATGAATTTCAGTTGGGGTTGGCCGTTGCACATGGAAAAATATGATCGCGAACGCCGTTTTCTGTTATCATTTGAAACCCAGTTCTGATATGTGTATTTGGGCTTGACCCGCATAATCAATTTTTTTTATAATTACATTAACCAAAGCAGAGGGAAAGATATGAAAAAAGTAATTATCGGTTTGTTTCTGGGGCTTGCATTGGCTGGCTGTGGCCAAATTTATGACCGTGAACCTGTCGGCGTTGGATATGATACAAACGAATTAAAATTAAGTCCATGTGCCTGTATGATGGTTTACCAGGCATAATAACCGGGGCGTGATACACCCACCCCCAAGGAGAGAGTGTTGGATTATCCAGAAAATTTTGACACCCAGGCATTTCCTGCTGGAAAACGCATCGCGGTATCTCGTTTTGCCGGGATATGCACGATGGTGTCTTTGTTTTTGATTGCTGTTTCTTGCGTTGCATTGTTGTGGTTTGTAAAACACAGAAAAATAGAACCATCCATAATATACATCAACCCTAATCGTGGAATATGGGAAATGGTTGGAAAACGCAATACGGTAAAAAATATCGAATACTATTATTCGGCTCAGCAATCTTTGGTTGGGGTTTTTACCGAAAAATGGTTCACGATTTCACCTGATTCGACAGTCAACGAAAATTTATGGGGTGCGTGCAACCCAGAACTGTGCAAGGAACGCACCGTTCGAACATTGCGAAACACTACAAAGTGCGAACTGTATTGTATGTCTGGGACAACAATGTATAATAAATTTCGTTCCAGTGTTTTACCATTGTATGAAACCAGTGTATCTTTTGGGGAACGTTGGACACCCGATATGCACAGCATCACGATTTCACCAAACACCGAAATCACCGAAAATGGTGGTGTATGGGCCGTTAAAGTAAGTGTTCAATCAAATTTGAACGGGATATTCAATGTGTTGGCCTATGCCCGGGTTGAACGTGATATGGCACGCTATCCACAAACATTAGGCTACTATATATCGGACTTTAACTCGTACAGAATACAGGAATGAAACGTTTTTTTAGATATTTTTTAGGATTTTTGACGTTGGTTACAACATTTGTAATGTTGTATGTTGCGTCTGCGATATATAATGCCAGCACACATGTTACCACCGAACCATATTTTTTCAGACGTTCATATTTGGCGAAATACCAAACGAACACACCAAAACCATTATCTGAAATTGGCGAAAGAAAATTGTTAGATTGGCTGTTGCAAAAATATGTGGTTGAATTCTTTTATGTTATCCCAAGTAAAGATAATATAGAAAATCGAACTGTTCGCAACCAGTATAAAAGCCCGATATATGCAATGTCCAGTTCGGCGGTTTTTGGATATTGGTTAAAAAATGTCGCACCCAAATTACAAGATATGGCCGAACACGGTGTTTTGCAACAGGTAAATGTTTTCGATGAAATTTATAAATCCCCAAACAGTGATTATTGGCAGGTTGAATATGAATTAAAAACGTGGTATAAACCTAATGATATGTCGGAAAATCCAACAATAACACGCGGAACAATGTATATTCGTGTTAATGGATACACCGGTCAAATATATGACCAACTGGACGAGGTTCGCCAGGCACTGAACAATGGTATTGACCCATCGCTGGTATTTCCATTTGTTGTTGACGGCATTCAAGATTTAACGGAGAAAAATTGATGAAACGTTTTTTGATTTTTTTCGGAATTTGCGGATTGCTGTTTACGACATTTGCCCGGGCTGATGATGAATTTGATTTTGCACAAATGGCGGATACTTCTGAATTGTCTGATTATGATATAACATCGGGTGGCGATGACAACATCGAATGTGCATTGACCAGTGTGGATATCAATGCCGGCGGGGCCCCAATTGCGGTTTCGAATTTTGATATAGCCGGAATTATGGTTGGAATGACATTTGACGATGTTCAAATCGCAACACGTGAAAACGGACTGTATTCCCCCAGACAGAAAAACAGCGTTGTTTATTCGTTACACCAAGATTGGCGTGATAATCTGGATTATGAATGTCGTCAACAAAAAATATATATCCCTGAAAAATTGGAAAACTGTATTCGTTCGTTGGCACGTAATCGCGGATTGTTGTATGCGTCTGAATTGCACTTGGTTCGCGAACAAACCGGTGAAACGATTGATGTTTTCTTTACCAGCAACGCCACCAATAACACCGTATGGAAAATCGTTTATAAAAACGATGTTGCCGAATTAGAAGGTGATGCGAAAAAATTCGCCAATCAACGCGAACGGAAAATTATGGCATTTTGGCAAAACGTGTTGGATAAATACGGTGCACCTAATTCAAATACCGACAAATGGGTCAGTTCTGATAACGCGTATGACCCGATGATGACGGCGTATTATGGTCAATTGGAATTAACTGATTGCGGTCGTTACGCGGATGACGATTCAAAAAATATAAACCAATCCAGAAGCAATTTTGTTTCAAAACCCTATGCGTTCTAGATTTATGAATTCTTATAAAACCGGACTTTTTTCCGAATGGGTGGCACGTGTATTTTTGATGATGCATGGTTTTAGAATAATATCAAATCGGTACATTACCGGACGAAACACAAACCGTGCAGAAATAGATATCATCGCAAAACGCGGAAATTTAATAATTTTTGTAGAAGTAAAACACCGTAAAACGCTTCATGCCGCGTGGGGTGCAATATCAAATCCCCAAATTCGCAGATTGCGTCTGGCGGCTGAAACTTTTTTATTAAAGAAACGTTGGACGGGCGAAGCACGATTTGATGTAATTGCTGTTCACGGGCTGCACATTGATTGGATAAAAAACGCGATATAAAATACTTGCGAAATCGTTTTTATATGAATATAATCTCTTGTGCATCAAAAAACTTAAAAGGAGAAAACATGAAAAAAGTTATTTTGGCTTTGTTTGCTGTTATGACATTGGCGGCATGTACTGGTTCTTATAAATCTGGTAATTGCGAATATCATTTCTTGTTACACAAAGATATTTCTATCTCTAAAATCATTGGCAATGCTACTGGCGGTTGCTAAAAGATTATCCCGCATTTCTGCGGGATTTTTTTTATTTTATTACCGCTGTTTTTATTAACGTCAAATCTTCTTTGATACCGTCTATTTTTAATTGCAATTGCCCTATTCCGCTTTCCAATACAGTTGTTCGATTTTCCAACGCGGTTATTCGATTCGTCAATCTGTCGATTTCAATCAGCGAATTATCTTGACGTGCGACCCAATAAATCAAACCTGCAACTAATGCTATTAAAAACCAACCGCCACGCAGCACTTCAACAATACCCAAAAAAGTATTATGTTTTTGCATTTGATTTTCCCCTTTGTATCATTTGTTCCAATTGATGAACTAATGCGCGTTGCCCTTCGATTGTTCGCAGTTCTGATTCTGATGCATTTGGCCCAACAACACGTTCAATTGTGATTTTTCTAAGATGCCTTATTACCAATTCACCGGCACATCCGGAAAAAATTTTTGCACAGGCTTTTTCAATATCTGTCATAAAAAACCTCTTTTGTTTATCATTAAATCAGACCGGTATTTTCAGACACCATTTGTGCAATTGGTGCGATATATTTTAATTCGGCATCACCGTGCAACGATATTTTATCTATGATGCCACGGCGTGACAGAATCTGTAATCCGCGATCACACAAAGGCCTGATAAATTCATGTAACAAACGCCCGTATGTTGCACCCAATATACGTAACATATCGGCATTACGTGCCAAAATCTCGGTTGCGGTCATTTCTTTCTCGGACAATAAGCCCAATCTGTCGGCCAACAGTGTATGACGAATTCTGTCCCGCAAATCTTTTAAAATTATTTGCGAAACATCAAAATTTGCACCGCTGGTCAACGGTGTCAGACCAGAACTGCCAACGGCCTTTGGTATGATTGCACCCGGGGTCAAATTGATATTTCCTAAATTTATCACACCGTCATCATCAGCCTGCCAAATGCCGCTGACGGCGATAGTTGCATTTTTCAATACCAATTCAACAACTTTGTTTGCGGTTTTTATATCTGGCAATGCACGCAATACCGGCCCATAACCGTATTGTTCACCACTGACAACCGCCCACCGGAAAATCAAATAAGGATTCGTTTCAAATGTTCCACGCGATACTATGTTATTTTCTAAATCGCCACCCACATCCAACCACGCAACAAAATCTGTTCCAACCAAAGATTGAACCAATGGTAATTCTGTATCTGGATTTTGTTTCATTTTTTCTTTGATTTCACGTGTTGGAACCCAATCAGGATAACGTTCTATAACATCATGGGCGGCAACCGCGGCGGTATGAAACACGGCATTAGGTAAAATCGCAATATCATCCATTGGTATTGCAGTAAAAGAAAACGCACTGGCCGAACCAATCGGTGTTTCAGACATAAACAAACACGCCGTCCCCAGCGTTACTAAATCCATATAACATTGATGGATTGTTGTATAAAAATTTGAATCATTCAAATTCGCCCTTAATGCCGCAGTCGCAATTTCTGGGTTTGGCGACCCGGGACTTTCCGGAACCAAATTCAACCATAACGATTCTGGGGGTGTCAGTAATGAATACATACACGCCGCCAAATTATCGGCCGCATCTGATGCGGTTGCGTCAAATAATGTCGCCATATCTGCATCAGATGTTGGTAAAGTATATCTGCGTGCATCGTTCCATCGTTTTAACCACGGTTCGCGAATGCTTAATGCCCGATGATACATTTTTTGTAAATCGTATTTCATATTTTCTCCTTTTGCGTTTATTAAATGTTAAAGTTTGTGTTTGCCATATATCTGTAATTTTGACCAGACAACGGATGAACTGGCACCGCATCAGACATAATTGCCCCAGCCAATGCATCCAACCCATCATCGTGTTCAGGACCACCAATTGGCGACCATGCCAACATTTCTGATATCAATGGCGTTTGTGAAATTCGTGTGTGTGCATACAGCCGCCCCGATGACAACAACGGTTCAACGGCATCTAAAATTCTGTCTTCTTTTTTACGGGTATTGTTTATTGGTCGTATTTTGATTTTATATCCAGTGTTTGATATGACGTTTCGCATAATTTCCGGCAACGCATTTCCCAATCCATTTGTTTCAACCCCAAGAACATTTGCATCATATTTTCGCACAAAATTCAAAACCAGATTGCATTGATACGCCAATGGATAATCTATATTGTCCGGCACAACAAGGTATAAAACATCGTGAATAAAAAATTTTTTATTTTTCTCATCTTTATATATCAATACACAAACACTGTTATCTGATGTTTTTCTACCACTTGACGGGTCCCAATATATTGATAATCCGGTAATGATATTATCAGCAATTTTGGCATTTCGTTTATCAAATTCATTTTCATAAATTTTTAATCCGCCTGGATTTAATCGTATTTTGTCTGTTGCGACATATTTCAACATCATCTGGGCCGAAAAATGCCTTTCGCCAACCGTTTCTCGCATTTGTTGGATTTTTTCTGACGTGAATAATTCAGGCCACGCCGAATTTCCGTCTTTATCAAAAATAGGTATTTTCAATTCTTTATATCCCGATAAAAAAGGCATTGAAAAAGTTTTTTTTTCATATACTATATCAGACATGGACTTTACTCCCAAAACTTTACCGACCAATCTTGAAGCCGAACAGGCTGTTCTGGCGGCGGTTCTGATGCACAATCGTGCGTTGGAACGCATATCGGAATTTTTAAAACCCGAAGATTTTTCGCATCCCGCACACCAGGAAATTTACAGGCTTGCCCTGCGTCAGTTTGCGGCCGGCATTCCGTTCGACATAATTACGGCTAAAAACTACCTGGAACAACAGGGGACATTGGAATCCGTTGGTGGAATTGATTATTTAACCGATTTGGCATCGGCCGGTGCAACGGTTGTGAATGTCGAACAATATGCTCGAATCGTTCACGAAAATGCAATGCGGCGTGAATTGATAAACCTGGGGAACGAAATCACCGATTCGGCCTTTGTCGAAGATTTGGATAACCCTGTATCCTCACAAATCGAGGTTGCAGAACAAAAATTATTCAATATGGCAACCGCCGGCGAAACAGGACGCGATGTTACACCAATTTCATCCGCATTAAAGGATGCGTTAATAGAAGCCGAAATCGCATACAAGGCTGACGGCAAACTGTCGGGTTTGACCACCGGATTGACCGATTTGGACCAGGCAATAAGCGGACTGCATAAATCGAATTTGATTATTGTTGCGGGTCGTCCCGGTATGGGTAAAACGGCTTTTGCGATGAATATCGCATTTAACGCGGCCAATGCAATTTATTCCGGACGTGCAAACAATCAATACAAGGGCGTTGTCGCATTTTTCAGTCTTGAAATGGGTGCATCTGAATTGGCGACACGTGTTTTGTCTTCCCAGGCACGAATCCCGGCCACCGCTATGCGTAGTGGTTCATTGACCGATGAAGATTTCCTGAAAATGACCCAGTTTTCTGATGCCATCAGTCAAATTCCATTGTTTATTGATGACACCCCCAGTATGTCTGTTCCAATGATTCGTACTCGTGCACGCCGTTTGGCACGTAAACATGGCGGAATCGCATTGATTGTTGTTGACTATTTACAATTGATAACTTCGCCCGGGGGCAAAAACAAGGACAACCGTGTTCAAGAATTATCTGAAATTACCCGCGGATTAAAAATGCTGGCCAAGGAATTAAATGTTCCTGTTATCGCCCTGTCGCAATTATCGCGCAGTGTTGAATCCCGCGATGATAAACGCCCGCAATTATCTGATTTGCGTGATTCCGGTTCTATTGAACAAGATGCTGACATTGTTATGTTCACATATCGTGAAGAATACTATTTGCAAAATCGCAACCCATCACAACGCTTGTCAAACACAACCAGTTCGAATATGGTTGAAACGTGGCAAAACCGTCTGGAACGTGCCAAGGACAAGGCTGATATTATCATCGGGAAAAACCGTCATGGCCGAACAGACACGATTCATTTGGCATTCTTGGCGGAATACAGTTTATTTGATAATCTGACCGACAACCAAAATCATCCGTATATACCCGATGCACCAACCGGTTCGGAAACGCCGGACGGCGGTGAAATTACACCGATTGATATTGATGCGATTCCTGACGACATCGATATGTAAATTATTTTCCTTGCCAAGTTTTATAAAATTGACTATCATTTTGTCAAGAATAGAGCAAGGAGATAACAAATGGCCCAAGAAGAAATCATTTTTCCAAATAATATCAGAAACCTTCGTTTGGCACGTGGTATGAAAATGACCGAACTCGCACGCCGTTCAAACTTGTCTTTGTCTGCGGTATCAAAAATTGAAAAAGGTGTTCGCAGACTTAATCAAAATCAATTGTTGAACATCTGTAATATACTGGGGTGCAAGTTGTCCGATATATTTATCAAAGATACTGATGATGTTGCCACCCAATGGCAGGATGAAATTCAACGCCGTATGAACGACAACGAAGACAGCGGATTAAAGGTATTCGGAACGGGCTTGCGTAAAATCCGTCAACAATCTGGCAAAACTATCGCCCAGGCGGCCAAGGATGCCGGCATGACACTGTCGGTATATCATAAAATCGAAGTCGGCCAACGTGAAGTATATAAAAATGAAATCGAACCTTTGGCTCGTTCGTTTGCACATACTGTCGATGAAATGTTTGATAAAATTGCTGCTCTTTACAAATCTGGCGAATTGACCAAACAAATGAACAAGGTCAAGGAACGCGTAAAATCTGTTTTGGTTCCGACCGATTCCGCATCCGATTTTGACGATATGCGTGGCCATTTGTATGGTGCAAAATTATACGACAATGCACGCAGAAAACTGGTCCCGGTATTTGGAAATCCTGATGGCAAATCCATTTCGTTCAAGAAATCTGATACAACCATGATTGTCGCCCCGGCAAGCCTTGAAGGTCGCCGTGGTGTTTACGCGGTTGTTCCAAACTCTAAACGTTTGGGTGGATTTATTCCGGAAAAAGCCTATGTTTTTGCGGACATAAAAATGACACCAAAACCCGGTGATTTGGCGGTGTTTATTGACCGCAATTTCAAAGAGTTAAAACCAGACGAAACAGTTACAGCACAAATTGCAATTGTTCGGACGGATTCCAAGGGCAAGGTATTTGGTCAAATGGTTTCACCCGAAGAAAAAATAACCGCACAAACAATGCACAAGGTTATTATGATTTTAACTGAATAATTACAATCCAACAGGGGGACCAAGCGAGATGAAGGCAAAAGCAAGTGTCGTTGCACAAAAACTGTTAAACCTGTATCGCCAAGAACACGTTATCGTTGGCGGTTGGGCCGCGGTAAACCGCGTATTTATTACCGAGGCAACCCAGGAAGTCATCGCCGAATTACACGATTTACCAACCGGCAAAATGTTGGTGGCACATATCGCTAATTTACGCAACGGCACAACCCCCATGGATTCTATCGCACGTGAATTGTTACCATACGGTGGTATGATGGCGGAAACGACACAATCTGTTGCCCTGTCGGATTCGGAACAAAATCAATTAATTGATGCAATCAATGAATTTACCCCGGACAGGGATGGGCTGAACAAATTTATGCAAACACCGATTATTAAAAAATTCGGCGACGAGTGGATTGTTTCGGTCCGTAATGCATTAATCGGAAAATCGGATTTGTTGACTAAATTTGATAAAATTGTCCGCAACAAGACCGCTTATGACCTGTGGGATACCGCGAAACATATCATAAACAATCCAATCAACGACCGTATCCGTGCCCAATTACAGGTCGATATGCCGGAATACGAAACATATTTACCTATGTTTGGTGATGCGGGTCAGGAAATGTTGAATCGTTTGCATACATTTACAAGTTCTCTGCCTGATCAGAAATAGTTTTATCGGCGTTTGTTTGATAAATCGTATCCATTGTGTGTGGTGTTCCGATATAAATCATTGAACCATTTGGTGATAATATAAAATCTAACTCACGCAATCTCTCTCGCAATGCTTCGCGTTTTTTGATTGTATTGCATGTATTTGGAACTTCGACATCATCACAAATTATCAAATCTGCACGCATACCGGTTATATTACCGCTGATGCCCTGGCAAACAACGGATGGTTCACGTATTCCAACGGGCCTGTTCACAGTTATTTTATTTTCGGCCCACTCGCGTTTATTTTTTGGAATCATATCAACACACCATGGATGATTTTCCAAAATATGACGAATGTGCATAACCATCCGTACAGCCTGGGAATGTTGTGCCGACAAAATCAAAATACGCGTTTCAGGATGTAAAAATAAAACACAGGCCGCAAAAACTCCAACTATTGTGGACTTTCCGGAATGCCGAAACGCCATTAACAATCCTCGGTGTGGATTTTCGTGTAAAACATCCACAAGAAAATTTGTCATAATTTGATGATGTCTCGGTGTCCCCAACCCCAAAACAGTATTCCACGAATCTAAAAATTTATTATATTCGTTCATATTACCCGACCAATTGGTCAAACCGCTTTAAGAAAGACTCTAATATATTTATTTTTTTCGCCTTGGTCTTTTTCAGTTTTTCCATATTTGTTTGTTTTTTTGATTCGTATGGCATTTCAGTTTCTTGCTGTAATCTCTTTAACGCATTTTGTTCGGTCAATCCATTTATTGACATACCACCTGCCCCATATTTTGCCCGTTGTGTGGCAAGAACTTTTTTAACAAGATTGTTTTTCTCGGCATCATCCGCGGCAATTTTTTTCAAAATTTCTTTTCGTTCAGATTTTGCACTTTGCTTATCTTTCTGATAATTCAAAATATCTGTTACATCCGAAACAATTTGTCCCATATTTATCTCCTTTTATTTTTTATATTTGATATTGCCCATAAATTGTTACAGACAAAATTTTTAACGGTAACGAATCAGAACTGGAAATCGACCACGGAAAATCGGTAAAATTTCTGGTCGTCCCAAGGAAAGTTTTCGAAACATCACCGGTAAAACCTTGGTGATGTTCATCATATATTTCGTTTGAGAAAACAACTGGTTCGTTGTTTATTTGTAATGTTTTTGTATCAATAACCCTTGTTGTGATTTTTCTTATTCTTGCCAATTTGGTGTTATGCCCCGCCGAACGTAATGGTAACCCGGACGCATATACAGAATAAGAATAATCCCCAGAATCGTTAAATACTGATTCGGAAAATTTTTCCATATATATATTTTCTTCTCGTTGCACGACCACAAAGGTATCGCCACCGATTGACATTACCGACATAAACTTTCCGTTGGTTGTATAACGTCCCCAGGCAAAAATTTCCAGTGCCGTATCTATGTTCATAACCGCCATATCACCGTTTTCTAACACAACGAACAGTTTTTTCGTTTTTTTGTTATATGATATATCTGTTGGATTATCTATTAAATGATTCGACATTGGACATAAATTATTCGCCTTATAGTTTTCATCGACTTGGTCTAACACCAATTCGCGTATCTGGTGTTTATCATTAGAAACAAAAACCGTTGTTCCCTCTATTTCTTGTGGCGGCAATGACCTGTCGGACACACAACCGATATTCGTGTGCATTTTTATATCAACAGACATTGGGGTTAACGGTGCATTTGACACCGCCCATTCGCCTTGGGATGTTAAAATTTGTAAATTATTACTGCTGACCATTGTGCAAATATGCTGTCTGTGTCCGGACAATAAAGAAAAATATATCGCTTCATCATCCAGCCCTGTTCCCAAATTGAAATTTGCATATTGACCAACACGCGACAACCACACCCCACCCGGACACGATGACGTTCCGCCGAACACAAGTCTGTCTTGGTGAAAAGTTACACTTCTGGGCCAACCACGCCGTTTACTAAACGCCGCTTCTTTCCAATCGCTTACTGGGGCCTGGGGCAATGTGTATTGTCCATTACACATCGCGGTAACAGATTTTGAATCAACATACGAAGTTATCAACCATGTTTTTCCCAACAGTGATAAATATCCGTTAACATTGTCCTGGGTCCAAAAATCTTCATTTGTGGTGAACACGATAGCATTTTGCTCATACGTAACAGTGATATTGATGTTTTTCGAATCATCAAAACGCATAAATGGCATATCAATGTTATTTTCGCCATCAGATGAAAAAAAGACAAAATCGCGTATTTTGAAAACACCATTGTCTTTGAACAATTTTTTTGGGCAAAAATCTGGATGCACAAAAATTATAGTGCCTTGGTGTTGTGCGTATTGGATGTTTATTGCATCTGAATATGTCCACGGAACATTTATATCTTGAACAAATTCATCGTTTAAAAAGATACGCAAAACATTATCCATAAAAACCAAAACATAATTTTCATCTTCAGACACCGAAAACGGTATTAAACGTGCGTTTTCTGGTAACGTTGCGATACGCATCAAACCGGGCCTGCGTATCAACCCACCCCCAGAAATCACATCCATATTTTCTAATTTTGCCAGTCCATTGACATTATCTTTGGCATAAAAATCTGGGGCAACTTCGCCATTTGCAAAAGACGATTGTGTTTTTATAAAATTCGTCATATTTTGTCCTTTGTGTATTAAAACCTGGTGTTTATCAAATTAAAAGATTCAATGTTGTTTTGTGCAGACATTGTGCTGTCTATGAATTTTGCATTTTGCAATTCCGTTTCATATAACGATGCAAGTGTTCTGAATAACGTTTGGTCTGACAACAAAGGCATACAAAATTCCATTGCCAACCTGGTTGCAACCAACGATGCAAAAAACGCTGGGTAATCAGATGGTTGAACGCGAACCACCGCTTGCACTGTGATATTTTCTGAATCTGCCAGAATTTTTTTACCCTGTATTGTGCCTTTGGTTTTAATTATTCGCAAAATGTCGCCTGGGATAATAAAATCCCCATCAGAATTTTTTGTTAACGTATATGTTTTTGTTGCAAAACGCCACGGATAAGCACACAACAAAACGTCCGTTATTGAATCTATTAACATACGTCCAAGTTTTGCGTTTGTAGTATTTTCATTTAATGATTGAATTGGTTGTTCACCAATTTTCAATAACGCCATTGAACATAAATCTACTTTCGTCAGCATTTGATTCCCCTTTTTTAATTAAAAACAACGGGGCCGAAATCGACCCCGTGCGGAACAAAAATGATAAAAACTATGCCAACGCACCTGTTGTAACAGCGGTTGAAACAGAAAGTTTTTTAATCGATGTGTTATCTGATGCATTGATGATAATAATATCACCCGTATTCATCAGCGTTTTAACCGCATTAAAATATCCGCTGGCCGTGATGGTTTCCATTGTCTCGTTTGCACAATAGTGCCACAATGTAAACCCATTTGCATACGCAATCACAGATAAATTTTTATTCTGAAAAGCCATTTTTTACCCTCTTTTTATTCTTTACATTTAACACGAACAATGCCTTCGCCATCGATTAACACGGCACCCTGGGACATACTGTTGCTGATAAAATGTGCCGCCCGTTCACCATGCCACGATATATCTGTTTTAACGTCTTGACCACATGCGTGTCCGACACTGGTTGCATGGTAAATAAAGCAATCACGTTTATTGGTGTCTGACGGCAAACCGTTATGCAACAACCATGTTATGCCAAGCCATTTTTTAACTTCGCCACCTGTCAACAATGGTAATTCAGACCCGACATAATCTGCGGAAACAAATTCATTAATTTTCAACAATTCATTCCACTGATGCACACCAACGACCGCGAATCTGCGACCATCATCTGGGACATCGTTTTCGTTTAATGTTTCAATTGCCGTTAAAATCAAATCTTTGGTTAAACCTGTGCTGTAATCACCGGCGTTTTCCGTTGCATTGTTCATTGCAGCAATAATCAATTCATCGGTTTTACGTCCCAATGCATATGCTCCGGCCGATGCAACGACACGGCGTTCATCGATATTTGTTTTCAATTCATCCAATGCATCAATCCAATCACCTGCATAGTAATCTTGCAAGACACATTCGACCGGTGAATGGTCTAAATTCATCACAGGCACAATACCATGTCTGGACTTTGTGCTGGCAACACCTTTGCCGATTTTTTGGAAAGTGGTTGAAGCCCCAACGACACCTGTTTTACTGCGAACGCTGGCACGCAATTTAGTTCCCATTTGTTGATATGCCAAATGGACATCTGCTTCAAATTGTTTTATAAATCCCTGATCTATGGAAACAGACATTATAAATCCTTTTGTTAAAAATAATTAAACAAGGCGAAAAATCACCCGACCAAAATCTGTTTTTGGTTATACGAAAATCGTGCCAAAACCAAATTGAAAAAAAGGGTCCACAATATGGATTATCCTGATAAAAAAATTCAGTCAGACTTTTAACATCTGACTGAAAGTTTTTATAAAACAAATGCCCGCATGGCGGGCATTTAATTTTCATACAAAGAAATTATTTTTTCTTCGAGCAAGCACATGCTT
>JAFSST010000031.1 GCA_017450905.1 Alphaproteobacteria bacterium | reverse complement strand
GTTTTTAATTCTGGTGCCAGTTGTCGGACTTGAACCAACGACCCTCTGATTACAAATCAGATGCTCTACCAACTGAGCTAAACTGGCGATGTGTCACTATGCTATATTTTTTATTTTATAAAATCAAGTATTTTTTGAAAAACTTGATTTTTTCGGTATGTTGTGCTATAATTCATGCGGCGGCAATTGAAACAAACGGAGGAAGTTATGTTGTTTTTTAATAAACAATATCGTGCAGAAAAGAAAATTATTTTAGAATTGGCAAGAAAGATACAAAAGTCCAAGAATATTCACCAAAGCTATCACGGAAACACCGAGGTTTACGAATTGGACACCATGTCGATAAGTTTTGGAGGTGTTCCACGAGTGTTGACAGTAACCAACGAGGGTCAAACCATTTTCTCTCTGGATTGCGAGTATTCTGATGACGAATTACAGCAGGTTAGGTTTGATTGGTTTCATTTGTTGTTGAATGATTATGCCAGAAAACGTTGGAATAAAGAAAAGGAAAAACAAGAAAAACAAGAAAAATTTGCATCTGCAAAAGAAAAGATTAAACAAGTGCTTGATGTGAAAACAGAACAGCAAAAACGTCAAGAATTTTTGCAACAGAGTTTAAAAAATATACGGCGATTATAATTATCTTTAACGGGCGTTTCGCCTGTTTTTTTTTATATGTTGCAATCACAAAAATCATCATTAGAATATCGGGTATGATAAAACTACCTGAACTTTTGGCACCGGCGGGAACATTGGACGCATTCAAAACCGCTATTTTATATGGTGCGGATGCTATTTACGCTGGGTTGCCCGGTTTTTCCATGCGGGCCAGGGCTAAAATCACAACCGAAGAAGTAAAAACAGGTATCGAACTTGCCCATGCCGCCGGAAAAAAGGTTTATTTAGCGTTTAATTTATTCGCACACGACAGTGAGTATGCAAATATGCCACGTGTATCGGAAACAATTCGCTATTTGAATCCTGATGGGTTAATTGTTTCTGACCCTGGGGTTTTGTTGTGGGTGCGTGAACATCACCCGGATATCCCAATTCATATTTCAACCCAGGCAAACATTTGTTCAGCTGAATCTGTTCGGTTTTGGCAAAATGCCGGGGCTTCGTTATGTGTGTTGGCACGTGAAGTTTCGCATAATGAATTTATAAACATCCGCCGTCAATGCCCGGATATAAAACTGGAAATTTTTGTGCATGGTGCAATGTGTATGTCTTATTCGGGTCGGTGTTTGTTGTCGAATTTTATTACAGGTCGGCCGGCAAATCGTGGTGCGTGTGCACAACTGTGTCGGTGGAAATATGATGTGATTTTACGCGAACACGAATCTGGAATCGAAATGCCAATTACCGAAGATGAACGTGGTGCATACATTATGAATGCCAAAGATTTATGTTTGATGCCCCGTCTGGCCGAGGTTATTTCTGCGTTGCCTGATTCATTGAAAATCGAAGGCCGTAATCGCAGCGAGTATTATGTTGGCAGTGTTGTGCACGCATACAGATGTGCGATGGATGAATATGCACGTGACCCGGAACATTTTAATCCTGATAAATTTATGGATGCATTAAATGTTTTAGAATCACGCGGATATACAACGGCATTTTTTGATGGACCATTGCCGCCATCGGCACATAATTTTGAATCTGCGCGTTCCACGTCTGATTGGCATGCGGCGGGTGTCATAACAAGTGTTTCAGATGATTGTTTTACATTTGAATTGCGTAATGAAATCAAGGCTGGCGATGAGATAACATTTATTTTGCCGGGCGTTTTGTGTGGGCCAACAATCAAATTGGAAAAAATTATAAACGCAAAAAACGATACTGTTTTGCCGAAAATGTCGGCGGGTCAGGGTAACGCAATAAAAATTCCGCGTAACCTTGTTTCATCGGAATACGCGGATAAAATTGTGCCGTTTGTTTTGGCGTATAAGCATAAATAAGTTTTTTATAATTTATGAACACGTGCATTATTCTGATTAAATGCGTTTATTATTATCGCCAAAGGCATATGCTGTTTGTTAATAACCGAATAAATCTTGTTATCAAAAGTCTTAATCAATTCGCGTTCGTTTGCGATTTGATTGTTTGGTTTGCGTAATTCGATGTTGTTTTTATTTCGGGAAACCATAGACTTTTTTAACAGCGTTTTGCGGTGCGAATTGAAAAACGATGCCAGATGATTAAACACGAATCCGGGTAATTTCTTTTTACGTTGTGCCAGTATTTCGTAAATTTGACCCAATGCCTTGTACCAGGCGGCACCGTGTGGTATTCCGCGGTCGCAGTGTATTTGAACCAGCCCGTTAAACAAATCCATATATGCTGTTTTAATAATGTTTACAGATTGCTTGTTCAAAGATTGTTTTTGATTGGTGTTATTTTGCAACATATCGACACCCCTTTGGTTATGAATTAATCAGCCACTTCATATTTTTTATAGTGTTTTTTGTTGATGTTTCAAGTGGTTTTGGGTGGCGTATAAAAAAATTTTGACATTAATATATGTTTTTGTAGAATATGCGGGTTGTATTCCTATGGACGCACTGTTGCCAACAATGGGTGGTGTGGGGATATGACACCAATCTTGCCAATAATGGGGGTTGGTTGATAAACAAATAACAAAGGATTGTTAAATGAAAAAAATTTTAGGTATCGCGGTTGCTGCGGCAACGACATTAACGGGTGCGGCATCTGCGGGTGTTACGAAAAATGTGGAAAATCCACTTTTCATACCGGCGGCGGGTCAGTTTGTGTCAAAAACCGGTGTTGGTTTGATGTACAAGATTGCCGATGATACAGATGCCATGAAATTAAAAAATCACGATGGCGATGTTGAGTTTCCAATCTGGCGTTTTACCGAAGATTTTAGTGTTGGTATTACGGACAGATTAAATGCCTATGTTTCGTTGGGATGGACACAAAATGATGATATTGACCGCAAGGGTATGCATCGTGGTCGTATCGGGTTGGATTACCGTTTGATTGAAACATTTGATAACTTTGTTTGGGATATATACGGCGAAGGTTATTTGTCCGGTGTATCACCAATGAAAGGTGCTTATAATTTAGCAACCGGATTCAAATATGATAATTTCTCTAACGGTCGTTGGGGTGCGGTTTTGGGAACCAAGATTGGTAAGAAATGGTCAAAACTTACAACATCGTTATTTGCGGAATATCTGCAAACATTTGGTAACCACAATAACAAAATCAGAATCAACCAGGATGCGGTTGTGGCGGGGCCACTAACTATGGGTATGTTGGGTTTCCCGGATGAAATCTCGGTTAATTTGAAATCTACATCGGAATTGACAATTGGAACAAATGCGTTCTATCAAATTGACGACAGATGGTCATTTGGTGGCGGTTTCCGTTTTGTTGAACATACCGATAATGGTGTAAAATCCATACATACAAAATTAGGAACACCAACTGCCCCGGCGACAACGGCACATCAGCAATCGGCTGTGGATAATTTGTTGGCAAAAACCAAAGATATGAATGATGGTTGGGATGAATACATCTTGTCTGCGGTTGTTGCAAATCAAATCACAGACAGTTTCCAAATTGCGTTGTTTGGTGAATACACTTTTGACCATGCACACAAAAATTCTGTGAATGGAACCGATGTCAAGGCGGAATTAGGTGTTCGCTTTAATGTAAAGTTCTAGATTTTATAACACGATACAGACGGGTTTCGGGTTCGAAACCCGTTTTTTGTTTTTTATATTTTATAAAAGGCTTTTTTTTAGGGGCGTTTTATGATATAATAACGCCAAGAGGGTATGGAAAAGAGAATGAAAAAAGTCAGCATTTCTGCCGTTTTAACAGGTTTTGTTCTGGCGTTGCCGGGTGTGGCGGGTGCGGCTTATCCGGTTTATCAAAACTATCAAAATCCACAAAATGTGATTGCTTATCCGGCGGGGTATCAACAAAATACAACTTATTCGCGGACCACGGTCAATGTTCCGGCAACAAACAGTCGTGTTATGACCGTGAATTCCGGTGTCGCGGCACAGCCAAATCGTGTAACTGGTGCGTTGCCAAAGGTTGGGTCAACCGCGGTTGCGGCAGGGCGACAGTATTATCAGCCGGCGGATTATGATCGTTTGGCGGACAGTGGTTTATATGTTGGGTTGTCTGCGGCATATACCGCCAGTGTTATGGGCAGTATCAAATCTGATTATGCCAGTGAAGAAGATGCGTATGTTGTTCCGGGTGCGTTTGCGGCGGCTGATTTTGATTCCGATACGGTGATTCCGTTGCAGCTCTCGGTTGGTGCGGCAATTAATTCAGATTTGCGTGTTGATTTTTCATATACGCGGTATTCGGGATTAAGTTATCCGGACAATGTTTATACGGCGGACTATACCGGACGTGCAAGTGTTCCGGCAACGGTCGAAGGTGGTGCAATAACCGCAAATGCGACCATGTTGAATATATATTATAACATTGATTCTTATACCGGGTATTTGGCGGGCGGTTCAATGCGGCCGTATGTTGGTTTGGGGGTTGGTATATCGCTGAATACAATTGCGGATTATGTTGTTTATGACAAGGAATACTATCCAATCGTTGATGATTTGGGGGTAACCGTTGGTAATGCCGGTGTGTTAACCGGAATTTCCGATATTTACGCGTATCACAACGGTGGGACAAATGAACAATTGGCCTTTATGATAGAAGGCGGTATCACGACCGATTTGGGTGGTGGTATAAAAATGGACTTTTTTGCACGGTATGCAAATTTAGGTCGTGTAAAAACATCGGGCAGTATCGTATTGTCCCAGACCGAATGGTTGTCTGATGGTTATGGTGGCGAAGTAACGGCGGATTATGACAGTGTTTACCACTATACGAATTGGTATGAAAGTGGTCGTTTGGGGTTGGTTGATGTTGGTGCACGTTTAAGATTGCAATTCTAGTGTGTTGGGCGTGTGTCGTATCATAAGGGAACGCGAATGAAAAAAAATAATCGTATTATTAACTATTCGTTGCTGGCGGCGTTGTGTGCCGTTGTAACGGCTGATTCCCTGGCGGCAATTCGTGTAGGCAGCCAAACGGGCAGTTATGCATCTTCGTCCAAAAATACCCTTGCGATGCAACAACAATACCAGAATTATCTTGCCCAGACCCAGGCGGCACAAAACGCCGTGTCAACAAATTCTGCGGATGCGGAAAACGGTCTGCCGGTGCGGGTTGCGGATGCTGATTTGGCGGCACGTATTCAAAATGGGGATGCCGGGACCGATGTAACGGTTAATACACTGGACAAGTGTGCGATGTTGTATCCCGAAGGCGAATTTGTTTGGGACCGACCAACAATTGGGCATTTGGCGGGTGGACCGGCAACGTGTGTTGCAATTGTTGAAATGCGTATGTTAGGCCAGTTGCCATCAGCGGGACAAAATGCATACCTTACGACCGCACGTGGGAAATTGGCGGCGGGTGATGCGATTAAGTGTAATATATCGGAATTTCCGCAATCGACATATTTGCCTGATATTATGCGTGTTGAATTTCCGGCGGATGCAAAGCCAACACGTGAAGATGTTATCCAGGCGTTAAATGCCGAACAGAAAAACAAGGCTGGGCTGAAAATCGGTGGTGCTATTTTAACCGGAATGGTTGCGGGTAACGCATTGGGCAAGAATGAGACCGGCAGTGATAAATTATTTGGGTTTAATTCTGAAAAGATGAAATCCACGCTGATTGGCGGGTTGGCGGCGGGTGGAATTATGACCGCCAGCACATACAGTGGCAAGGTCGCTGGTGATGTGATTTTAAGCACGGGGATTAATGCAACTGCGGGTGCCATAACCGGAAATATGTATGATGCGGTAACTGGTTCGGGTGATACATTGTTGCGTGTTGAAAAATGCGGATTAGAAGAAAACGGCAGTATCGTTTCTGAATCAACCTGTTTGTGGGGAACATTAAAGGAAAAGGGCGAAACAATCAAAGAAGAAGACAGCGATAAAACAGATTATGGTTACGTTTTTTATAATGTAAAAGAAAAAACGGTATTTTTGTGTAAGAAAAATGATGGTAACATCTATAATGAATGTGCATCACGTTCCGATTTTCAATTGGGAACTATCAAGGGTGCGGATGTACCGGTTACCGCACTGGATGGCAAGGATGTGAACGTTGTTTTAGACAAAGCAACAAAATATAAATACGATACGGGTGAAAGAAAAATATCAAAAGACGATAGTGGTGAATGGGTCCAGATAGAGGGGACAACAAAAATCAAGGCATCGCATGCGGTTGTTATATACGATTTCCCTGAATCAAAACGCGGAACATCAATATCCGATTATGATAAATGGAAGACTGCAAATTTACAAAATGCAAAAATCTGTTTACGCAGTAGTAAAGGAAATGCGTATAGTTGCGATAGTGAGATATTGAAGGGAAACAGAACTTCATTTATTCCGACCAGCAAAAGTTCATCGGATGGAAAAGTTGTCGATTTAAGTGACAAGACACGAACCAAGGATACGGTAAAGGGTGCCGCTGTTGGTGCCGGTTTGGGTGGTTTTTCCGCATATCAGGGTGCTCAGGAAGATATCGAGGCACGCTATGTCCAGGCCGTTGAAGAATATAACGCATCGTTGCGAAATTTTGTTTGTGGAACGGGAAAAAAGTGGTTGGGGGATTATAATGACGATATTGAAATCCCTGAATTAGGCGAATAAAAAACGGCATAGTTGCCGTTTTTTTTATCGGTGGTCCCCCCACTAACACAACCCACTAACCACTTCCAATACGCGTTTTGCTACATCGGATATTGGAACGCGAACCTGGGCCATTGTGTCGCGATAACGCATGGTAACCATATTATCATCCAATGTTTGGTGATCAACGGTTATGCATACCGGGGTTCCAATCTCGTCATGACGGCGATAGTTCTTACCGATATTACCGGAATTTTCCAACTCGATACGTCCGATACCCAATTTGCGTAATTCGTTTTCAATATCGGTTGCGATGTTCAACAGTTCCGGAACGTTCCGTGCCAGTGGGATAACCGCGGCCTTGACCGGTGAAAGTTGTGGTTTTAATTTTAACACCGTGCGGGTTTTGCCATCAGGCAATTGTTCTTCGGTATATGCCTCTAACATTAATGCCATCATTGCACGATTTACACCCATTGCCGTTTCAACAACGTATGGTATAAAACTTTCGCCTGTTTGCGGGTCCGAATACGCCAGTTTAACCGTGCTGTCAGTGTTTTTCATAACCCGTGCATTGATTTTAAATTCGTCCTGGGATTTTGTGTGCGAACCTAAATCGAAATCTTGCCGGTTGTGAACACCTTCGACTTCGTCAAATCCGTCCGGAAATTCGTATTCGATATCACCGGCGGCCTTGGCATAGTGGGCCAATTTTTCGTGCGGTGTGAAACGTAATTTGTTTGCCGGTATCCCAAGTACATCTGTCCACCATGCGATACGTATTTGTCGCCACATTTCAAAATACCGCTCGTCATCGCCGGGACGAACAAAGTATTGCATTTCCGCCTGTTCAAATTCACGCATACGGAATACAAATCCACGTGGAGAAATTTCGTTACGAAACGCCTTGCCGATTTGGGCAATTCCAAATGGTAATTTGTGCGGCGTTGCATCCAACACATTTTTGAAATTGATATACGTTGTTGTTGCCGTTTCTGGCCGCAAATAGGCGTTGATTTCGCCATCAGATACGGCCCCAATTGTCAGCCCCATCATCAATTGATATTCACGTGGTGGCATCAAATCGGTTGAACCGCAATTGTCGCACTTTGTTTGGTCACGCATTTTGTCCTGACGCATACGGGCACCACACTTTTTACATTCGACCAGTGGGTCGGAAAAACCGCCCTCGTGTCCCGAATACTTCCACATCAAACGATTGCCAATCAGCGATGCATCCAAACCTTCGACATCGTTGCGTGAATACACCATTGCGTTCCACCACGCGTTGCGTATATTTTTCATCAATTCAACGCCATACGGGCCGTAATCATACGTTCCGCCCATTCCGCCATAAATTTCGGACCCGGTAAAAATAAAACCACGCCGTTTGCAAAGTGCAACAATATCGTTTACTGTTTTCGCAGGCATAATCATAACCCCATTATATTCTGTTTATTTTTATTGTGCTGGTGCAATTGCCGCGACCGGACATACCGATGCACAGGTCCCGCATGAAACGCATTTCGCCGGGTCAATTGCACATTTACCGTTCGATTGAATTGCTATTGCCATCATTGGGCAAATCGCCGTGCAGGAATGACAACCAATGCATTTATTTGAATCTATTTTATAAGCCATTTTTAACCCCTTGTTTATTTATTTTTAATCACGGTTTAATAACCCCAACAGGTATTGGAACATTGCGATGAACGAGATATACAAATGCAACGCCCCCAGAACCGCCAATTGATCTTTGACCGTGTCATCACCAACAGACGCGTATGCACGCTTTAACGATTGCATATCGTATGCGGTGAAAAGTGCAAAAACCAAAACACCAATCAGGCAAATGATGGTTGAAAAAACACTGCCCAATGGCCATATCATCGCGGCAATTCCAACCAAAATCAAACCAATCATTCCCATCATTAAAAATACACCCAGAAAAGATAAATCTTTTGCGGTTTTATAACCAAACATCGCCATACAGCCAAACATTAACGCGGCAATAAGGAATGCCTGGACAATAGATGCCGGATTAACCGCCAAACCACCCCAAATCAGCGGTGTTATGCCAAGTCCAATCATTATCGAATAAATAAACAGCAATAATGCCGCCGTTGTAGGCTTCATGGAAAACGCACGCGTTTGGGCCCATATTGATAACGCCAAACCACCAAACAAAACAATGTAAAAGAACGGTGTCATTCCACCACGACCAACCAACAGTGAAATACCACCACCATAAATCGTGATAAACGCCGTCAGTGCCGTTACAGCAACCGCACCAAACATCAATGTGAATATCTTGCGTAAATATAAATCAATACCAGATTTTACCGTGCGAACGGAATTTGTGTTTCTTGTCATAACTTTCTCCTTGTTATTCGTGAAATATATAATACAATATGCGTGCGTTTTCAAGAAATAAAATTTTCATTTGTGTTCAACGTAAGGATAAATAATGGCAATAGTAATAGACCCTGTTTCACCGGTTGCATTTTCAGTCTTTGGGTTGCCGGTTCGATGGTATGCGTTGGCATATATTGCCGGGTTTGTTGTTGGATACTTTTTATTGCGTTCGTTTTTGCGTAAATCTGAAAACGGTCTGAATTTATCTAAAAAGGATTTAGACGATTTGTTCACGTATATAATTCTGGGTGTAATTGTGGGTGGACGATTAGGATACGTGTTGTTTTATAATCTGGGGTTTTTTGTGTCGCACCCGTTGGAAATTTTTGCGGTTTGGCACGGCGGAATGAGTTTTCATGGCGGCCTGATAGGGGTTATTGTCGCAACATTTTTGTTTGCGAAAAATTGGTCGCGTGGATTTAAAATCTTGGATTTATTGGCGGTTGTTGCACCATTGGGATTGTTTTTCGGACGTATTGCAAATTTTATAAATATGGAAATTATGGGCCGTCCAACCAATTCAAAACTAGGGGTGTTTTTTAATGGCGTGTCGGATGTTCCACGACACCCCAGCCCGCTTTACGAGGCCGCAACCGAAGGTTTATTATTATTCGTGATAATGTATTGCCTGTATCGATTCTCTGGGCTGAAAAAGCATCCGGGGGCGTTAGGCGGTGCGATGTTAATGCTGTATGCGGTTTTTCGTATTTTTTGCGAGATGTTTCGGGCACCGGATGCACACATTGGCTTTTTAACTGCGTGGGGATTGACCCTGGGGCAATTATTGTCTGGGATTATGTTTGTGTGTGGTTTGTGTGTCTTTGCATTGGCCACGCGTCATCGCAGATAGTTTCATATGTGGCTTTTCGCCCATTGTTTTGCAAGATAAAATGTAAATGGCACCCGATAATTCAACCAACGTTGGTTCGTATCCCGGATTTTGTTTAAGAAAAGTTTGAATTGTTTTTAACAGTTTCATTTCAGACATGGTGTTTTCCCTATTGTTTTGAATAATAAAAAAACCACCGCAGATAAATTTAAGGTGGTTGGAGTTAAACTACAATCAAACGAATTGCCGTGCTTATTCAATATATTCGCACACTCCAACCCGCGGTTGGAGGTTTTACGTCTATCCAGACGCGTTTGACTGGGTAGTTTAAGCCCAACAGGCAGAATGCCTACCTGCATAGTGAATGATAGCATAATATGTTAAAAAAAGCAAATTTTGATTTTTTGTAAAAAAATGCTTGATTTTCTGTTCAGGACATTATAGTATAACGGCACGGCTTTGGGGTGTTAGCTCAGCTGGTTAGAGCGTCTGCCTGTCACGCAGAAGGTCGAGGGTTCGAGCCCCTTACATCCCGCCAGTTTTTTTGTGTAAGTTCCGGCCCCATCGTCTAATGGTTAGGACACCGCCCTTTCAAGGCGAGAATCCCGGTTCAAATCCGAGTGGGGCTGCCAAAATAAAAAGACCACCGTTTGGTGGTCGTTTTATTTTGCTTCAACCCCCGGATTTGAACCGGGATGGGTGCGAGGCCACAGCCGCAGCACCAATACGAAAATACACAATTAAGAAAATCTTAAAAAATCAACAGATGGGGATTTTTTTGATTTTATTTATTGCGTATCGAGGAGGCGAGTGAAAATCCGAGTGGGGCAACTAAAAAAAGAAAAGGCTAGAAATCTAACCTTTTTATTTATCTTACCAAAAATTGTTCTGTTGCAGATTTTAATGCTTTTGCAATACGTGCGTCTTTGACACGTCCACCGATCTCTTTCAATTCAAACGGTATTTGCGTTCCCAATAGTTTAGTTAATTCTTGTCTTGAAAAACCAGCGTTATATTCTGTTCCTAAATTATTTACAATTTCTTTATCTTGCTGAACAGCATTTGGTTTATCAAGTTCGATAAACAGTCTTTTGAATTGCACGCCTGTTTCTTTTAATTTAGTAGCCTGTTCCGCATTATCCAAATATACGAAAGTTCCCAAAGACACAAAAACATCCTTGTCGAATTTAGGTTCCGTTGGCATTTCATTAAAATGCGGTGTTGGTAAATTCAATTTCTTTGATACGGCACTGAACACAGTATTTGTTTCGTCTTTATCAAAAGTGTACATTTGGACATCCGGGCGGTTTTGTTTCACAACATGTCCCCATGGTGATAAACCACGACCAAAATCTATGATATTGGCGTTTTGTTCCGCATGTTTATATACAAAATGTGCGGCATCCAAAAATCTTTTTGCATAATAATAACTGCGATAGGGAACCGCCAATTTATCAATAATTTTTGACAATGTGACGGGGGATAAATGTAATAACACACGATACAATGTTGTCATATGTTCTTTGAATTCTGGTTCTTTCATAGTCTTTTTCAAATTACGATTCCATTCGTGAACCAAATCAAAATCATCTTTTGAGAAATTAGGCAAATCGTCTTTGAATCGTGCAAGACCGCCTTCCAGACCCATACTGCAAGCGACGGTTATATCCATTGGATATTTTTTATCTGCCATTGTATTCCACCTTTGTTAAAATCTTAGTGAACACCTGTACCGGTGCAGTTCTATAAGGTATTTTTGATACCATAACTTCTTTTGTTTCATCTTGTATCGTATAATTGTTTCTTTTTAAGCATTCTTTTGATTTATCGTTGCTTAATTGGACATGTGCGTATAATGAATCTAACTTTATGCTGGCACTATATTTTTCGACCCATCGAATAGCAGAATCTGCCGTACCAAATGGATTGCCTTTGAAAGTCAAAAACCATAATTCTGCATTTTTTTGTGTCGCAATATCTATGTTATCCAATCCACATAAACCGGCAACACCGCCTTTTTCGTTGTAAATAACAAATTGTTCATCATATAACTTTTGTGGGTTTAGTCTGTGGACAATTTTTTTATACTTTATGTCCATAAAATAAAGTATTACAAACATGAAAAGAGCCAATTTATTTGGGGTCAGTTTTTCATCTGTCCACCAAAAATATGGCGACAATCTTGCACGATTGGACATTACTAAATCGCACATTTCTGTGCCATTTTTAACAACTGTGCAAAAATTTAATTTTTTTAGTTTGACAGCCATTGTCTTTTCCTTATTAGTTGTAATATAATACAAAAACATATGTTTGTCAATATGCTTATCGGTCTTTCTCCAAAAACACTTTAACATCTTTCCCGAACGACAACAAATCGTGCATATCATCTCTTGGGTTTATAAATTGTGTTTCCCTGGGTTACATAATCTTTCAAAACTTTTTCGCCTACATCTTGCTCGATTTGACCGTAAACGGTTATACCACGTTTTTTAAATTCTTTGTACCATTCTGGTTTAAAACCTTCGTCAAATCCGGTTATTTTTGTAACCCGTTCAGATGGAACACCATAATAAATCGCCTTTATCCCGGACCACATAATTGCACCCAAGCACATCATACAGGGTTCAGATGTTACATATATACTCAAATTATACGGTGATAAATCATAGGTCCCCAGTTTCTTTTCTGCCAATTTTATCGCGTTCATTTCGGCATGATTATGACTGCAAGATTTATTTACAACACTGTTCGCGGCTTTGGCAATTAAATTGCCTTTTGAATCATATACAGCGGCCAAAAACGGGCCATGACCTTTGCTGGTATATTTTTTTAATTCTTGCTGTAAACCAAGAATAATTTCTGTGGCTTTTTTTATTTTTGAATTATCAATTTTTTCATTTGCAATCACAGACGTTTTATTATTTGTTTTCATGTTGTTTCCTCTTTAAAGAATTATGGCATAATTTACACTAAATTGCAAAACGTGGGTTAAAAAATTGGTTTATCTTTTCCCAAAACGATAACAAAACATATATTTCGTTAATTCGTGAATTGCACTGTTGGTGATGATAAAGTTCGACCAGAACACGAAGCACTGGACGGCGAGGTTAGAACATGGTATGATACGCCACATCCAGGTGAAGAATATGGGTGCAGATGTCATGCGGAAAGTGTCGATTAATTTTTTCGTTTTATTATTATGTGCGGCTTGTTCAAGACAGATGGAATATATTGGTAATTTTTCTGACGGTTTGCCAACACCGGACAAAACAGAAAATTTCGATTTGCCGGACGAATATGGCACAAAACAAATGGATACTTTCTATATTGACGTTAATAATAATGGCGTAAAAGATACGATTAAACGTGGTCGTTTTGTAACAGGCACTGCACATTCTTATACTTTTTATGACATATACCTTGATAACGGTAAAAAACTCGCACGATTAACGACTTTTGAGGGTGCGGAT
>JAFSST010000030.1 GCA_017450905.1 Alphaproteobacteria bacterium | reverse complement strand
TGGTCGATATCAACAACCTTGTCAATGTTTTCCATACCACGAATGATGTCGTGTGCCCCAGATTCAATTTTAGAATTATATAACGCACGCATTAATGCCGGATATAACGTATCCAACAAAAGTGTGGATTTTCCCGACCCTGACACGCCGGTTAACGCGATAAATTTTCCCAACGGAAATTCAACATCTATATTTTTCAAATTATTTCCACGTGCCCCACGAATAACTATGGATTGACCGTTCCCAGAACGCCGTTTTTTTGGCACAGCAATTTTCTTTTTACCCGACAAATACTGACCGGTCAAAGAATCCTTGTTTTTTATAACCTGGTCCGGTGTTCCGGCGGCAATTATATTTCCACCATTAACCCCCGCACCACGACCAATATCAACCAAGAAATCCGCCGCACGCATTGCATCTTCATCGTGTTCAACAACTATCACACTGTTGTCTTTATCACGCAGCATTTTCAACGTTTCCAACAATTTATCATTATCACTTTGATGCAAACCGATTGACGGTTCGTCCAAAACATACAAAACCCCGGACAGACCGCTGCCTATTTGTGATGCCAAACGAATACGTTGTGCTTCGCCACCGGACAAAGTTCCCGACATACGCGACATTGTTAAATATCCCAATCCGACATTTTTCAAGAAAGATAAACGACTGGTAATTTCACGCAAAACCATACGGGCAATATCGTTTTCCTTTTGTGTCAAATGGTTTGGCAAATCAACAAACCAATCATAAGAATCGTTAATCGACATATCGCAAACGTCTATGATATCGGCACCATTGATTTTTATACATAACGCCTGGATATTCAGACGTTTTCCATGACACACCGGACACGGTTTTTCCGATTGATACTTTGCCAATTCTACACGGACCGCTTCGGAATCAGATTCACGCCAACGGCGTTCAATATTCGGGACCACGCCTTCAAACGGTTTCTCGTAAACAAAACCATTCCAGTTTATTTTTATTGGTTTATCGCCAGTTCCATACAAAACTATATCTTTCTGTTCCTGGGTTAATAAATGCCACGGTTTGGATAAAGGTATTTTATATTGTTTATGTAACGCGTTTATCAGATGTTCAAATTGACTTAACATACCGCCACGCGACCAAGGTGCAATCGCCCCATCCAATATAGATTTTGACGGGTCTGGGATAATCAAATCAGGTGACATATTTAATTGAACACCCAAACCATCACACGCACTGCACGCACCCATAGGTGCATTAAAAGAAAACAAACGCGGTTCAATTTTTGGAACGGCAAAGCCACTGACCGGGCAGGCATAATTTTGCGAATACAAAATATCTTCGTTCGTATCTAAACGCCGAACCAACACAGACCCCGGCACCAAACGCAACGAGCCTTCGAACGAGGAATACATACGCGAACGAAATTCATCCGTATCTGATTCAGACGCATCCGCGGCCGGCATTTGCACACGGTCAACAATGACAAATATATTGTGTTTTTTATTTTTATCCAATGGTGGAACACCAGACAAATCATATAATTCGCCATCAACGATTACACGTTGATACCCCTGTTTAACCAAAAACGCCAATTCTTTTTTATATTCACCCTTGCGGTCACGAATAAGCGGTGCCATTATAAACACACGCGTTCCGGCGGGTATCGACATTGTCATATCCACCATTTCCGCAATTGTTTGCGATTTAATTGGCAACCCTGTAACCGGCGAATAAGGAACGCCTATTCTGGCCCACAGTAATCGCAAATAATCATAAATTTCCGTAACTGTTCCAACCGTAGAACGTGGATTTTTAGACGTGGTTTTTTGTTCAATCGATATGGCCGGTGCCAAACCTTCTATTAAATCAACATCGGGTTTTTTCTGCATATCCAGGAACTGACGAGCATAACTGGACAAGGATTCAACATAACGGCGTTGACCTTCGGCATAAATAGTATTAAACGCCAACGATGATTTTCCCGAACCGGACACGCCAGTAAAGACCACCAATTTATTTTTTGGTAAGTCTAAATCTATATTTTTAAGATTGTTTTCGCGTGCACCGCGAATCTTTATCACACCTGACATAGCGTCAAGAAATATAAGACTTTTATTTTATTTTTCAATACCAAAACAAAAATGAAATTATTTTTTCTGGTCTTTTGCGGAATTTAACAATTCATCGGCATCCAATAAAACACCATTTTTACGGGTATGATCGGCACCTAATTTTGGAATCAATTCACCACGAACCCAAACATCAACACCGCCAGCGTTTCCCAATGTAACCTTGTTTTTATTTCCGTTTGGTGCGTAATACACATCGCCCGGCATTAAAACCTTGCTGAAAACAACCTTGCCACGAACATCTTCTACCTTTACCCACGATTCTTTAATTACCTGAAAAATTATTTCTGATTCATTACGATTTTCCGTTCCAAAGCGTTCATGAATTGCGATTTTATATGCCGGTTCAACAACATCAGATTGCGTAATGACCGCTTCGGCCTGGGTGTGATTACCATCCGATGGTAAAAAAATCAACAATGCCAATATAATAACAATTACGGCACCCAGCCCCCCAACAAACCATTTCCAGTTTTGTTTTATAAATTTACAAACACGACACTCTTTGATTTTGGTAAAATTGGTTTTAATTTTATCCTTTTTAACCGTTTCCGGCACTTCCGCAATATCTTCATTTTCATCAGGTATAACAACCGCGGAATCAACCCCCAATTCTTCTTTTATTTTTTCGACAACTTCATCAGGATTCAACCCCAATTCCATCGCATAATTCCGTGCAAAGCCCAATATGTAAACAGTTTCCGGTAACGCCGCATAATCCCCATCTTCTAATGCCTGTAAAAATTCTTCACGAATACACAATTGTTTGGCGATTGTGGTGATTTCACGTTTTCTGCGTCCGGTTGTCCGTGCATCACGCAATATCTGACCCGCTGTTTTTGCGTTCGTATCTGGTGCGACATTTTTTGTATTTTTTATATCATCTTGCATGACTTGGACCTCTTGCTGTTACAGTCTTATAATAAACCTATATATTTGCAACGCAACCCCAAAATTTCAAAATTTCACTTTTTAACTCACTTTGGGTTGTTATTTGGTTTATTTTTATACGGAAATCGCTGGAATTTGGGATTCCCGCCGAATACCAAGCCAAATGTTTGCGAAACATTGGGATTCCGGCACGTTCACCATAATACTTTAAAACCAAATCCAGATGCTGTAAAACAACATTTCCGATATTTTGTGGCACAACGGCAGTTTTATACAATTCGCCCAACAACCACGGTCGACCAAACAACGCACGCCCAATCATAACACCATCATACCCCAGTTTTAACATATTTTCTGTATCAGCCGCATTTTTTATATCGCCGTTTGCGATAATCGGTATCGGCATATCTGAAACATCTGGATGGATGGCCGCCCCCGTATATAACTGTGCACGCGTCCGCCCGTGCAGCGTTACCCATGCCGCACCATTATCGGCGGCAATATGGACCAAATCACGCCAATCTTGGTGTTCGGCATCCCACCCAAGACGGGTTTTTACCGACACCGGGATTTTAACAGACCCCACAACCGCACCTATAATTTTTCCCGCCAATTTATGGTCGCACATTAAAAAAGCCCCCGCCCCGGCACGCGTGGCAACCTTTGGCACCGGACAGCCCATATTAATATCAATCCATTTGGCCCCCTGGGATTCCAGAATACTTGCGGCATCCGCCATCAATTCCGGAACCGCACCGAAAATTTGGGCACCAACATTACCCTCGTCAGAATAATCGTCAAAATTTCTGATACAGTTTTTATGTCGCCCCACCAATGAATGGCATGAAATCATTTCTGTAACCAACGGTGCATCAGGTGCAAACATACGCAACACCTGACGAAAAGGTTTGTCAGAAATTCCTGCAAGCGGTGCAGCAAAAATTTGATTCTTGGTATACATTTGTGATATAATGCCACGTATGAAAGACAAAATCAAAAATTTATTTGGGTTTATTGGACGTGCATGGAATGGCGGCCTGTATGGCAAGGTCGGTGTTTTGTTATTGATATTTGCCGTGTTTATGTTTATCCGTCTTTTTTGTGGCCAGGTTAACGTCAGCAAATTTGTCGTCAGTATATGGCATTTAAATTCTGAAAAGGTCGAATTGGCCAACGAACAAAAAAAATTGGACACAATCCGTTTGCACATAAAACTGTTGGAAAAATACAGCCCCGATTACGTTAGTGAACTGGGGCTGCGTTACCTTAACATCGGTGACCCAAAATTCAAGGTCTTGAAAATCTAGTTCATCAGAACAATATACGCGTTCATATAGAAAGCCAACAACATCCACAATAAATATGGAACTACGCAGTATGCGGCACGTTTATCATGAACATTGAAAACACGTGCCATATACGCGGACACAACAAACAACACCAACAAAACGACCAACGCCAATTGCGGCATCTGCATACCGAAAAAGCAATATGTCCAAAATGCGTTCAAAACCATTTGTGCGGCGAACAAGCCATAGGCTAATTTCTTTTCGTATCTTTTTTTAACTTTTTTGATAATTAAATACAACGCCACGCCCAACAAAGCGTATAATATGGTCCACACCAACCCGAACACCCATCCCGATGGTGTTAATCCAGAATTATTTAATGCCGCATACCATAAATCTGATTCACCGTGTGGTGTAAAAAACACACCGAAAATACCTGGTAAAAAAGATATAACCATTGCGATAATAAACCACATCCAATTTTTCATTAAAACCTCCCTTGCCTTTGTATAATGAAAAATATCAGAAAAAGGTTATTTCAACAACAGGAAACAAATCAGATATTTTATTGTTCACAAATGTTCGGTCCCAACGTAAACGTCCCAGTAGAATCGGTGTAAGACACACCAGACACACTACATTCACCATTTGTTCCACGCTCAAATCCACTGTTTCCACCAACATCTATGTTGCACATTCCTGGGACCGTTCCCGAATACGATGGATATTCAATATCACACCCAAACGAACACTTGTCTTGCGAAACCTGGTCGCACTGACAAACAACCTGATTCCCAGAATACCCATATCCACACAGTATATCAGTATCCCCTCTCGGGACAGGTTTATAACCAGGACTACACGAAACACATTTATAATACGGATAACCCCCAAAATATCTGTAGTATATAACCGCATTCGTTTGTTTAGTCAGGTCAAAACGATAGGCGAACGAGTGAGCATTAGCATTTGTCTCCCAAACAGCATCGCAATGGACGCTACCATTATATGGTTGAAAAATCTCGTCATTGGTGCAATAACATCTGCTAATATCCCAATTATTACTAACCCATGTAGCAATCCCTGTCACATATTTTTGTGGATTTGCAGCACACTTTTGTATCAAAGACGGGGTTTGGTCATCATAAGTAACATCGTAATAGTAGGTAGAATCGTCATAAGGGTCAGGACCTTCCCATGCGACAAAAAATTTATTACACTCCAATTGATTTGGGACACACTTATACTGACAATTATTGCCATTACAAAAGCCTTCGCAATGTTTATTAGGATCAGAACAAGGTCTGTTTGGATTTATATGGCACTCGTCCGCTGCAAATAAATTTTGGGAACAAAAACAAAACGCAACCAAACCAAGAATTAAACAGCTCACGCCGCCAGGCGTTTTA
>JAFSST010000029.1 GCA_017450905.1 Alphaproteobacteria bacterium | reverse complement strand
GCCCTGGGGTCCTTGTTCCCCTTGCGGGCCTTGTGGTCCGGCCGGTCCAGTTGCACCATCTGCCCCTGCGGGTCCCTGTGGTCCTGTTTCACCTTTCTCGCCAGGGTCACCCTTGTCACCTTTATCACCTTTTTCACCTTGGGGTCCCTGTGGGCCAGCAGGTCCGGTTTCACCCTGGGGACCAGTTGCACCATCTCTACCATCGCTGCCACGCAGATCCATAATATCAATCAAGTGTTGTTCGGACAATTGTGGTTCGTTATTTTCATCAACCCACCACCACCAAATAGCATCATCGTGAGCAGACAATTTAACCTGGTATCCATCACGTCCTTGTTCGCCTTGGGGACCTTGTGGACCCTGGGGGCCCGGTGTTCCGTCCCCGCCCGGTGTTATGCCAGAACCGCCGGATGATGTACTGATTTTTGGGGTTTTAAATCTGGGAATTGAACCAAATGGAGAGATATTCATACGCTGATTGTTCGCGTTTATTATGTTGGAAACGACCGATGAACCAGACGTGTTCGATTTAATCCCACCGGCACGTGCGGTATTAAGACGCATCGGCGTATTTCGCCCATTGCCAACCGACTGTAACGTTGATGCCGCAAATGCATCATTTGCACCTGATTCAAACGACATAGGGCCCAACAGCCCCAGTATAACAAAAAACGGAATTTTTTTAATGTTGCTCTCCTTGCTTTCCTGCCCAGTATAACATATTTTTGATTGTATGTAACTATTATTTTATGATAAAGTTCATATATCAAAAAACAGGCAAAATATGTTTTGGTTAATTCTTTTGGTGGTGTGTTTTCTTGGTATTGATTTGTTCCTGGGAATCAGGTTTTTTGAATATGTGTATTCGGCACACATACGCCACCAACCGCCACTGGTCCAGGCTAATAAAATCTTGCGATGTGCGGTTATAAATTACATAAATGCGAATTACAAAAATGTAAAAAACATTTGTGAAATTGGGTCTGGGTTCGGGACATTGGCACGGGCGATGGCGAAAAAGACCGGGGCCACGGTGTGGGCATTGGAAAATATGCCTTTTGCGGCTTTTGTTTCAAAATTTATGGATTTGTTTTGTCGCGGGTACAACAAGACCATTTGGTGTGATGCGTTTGATTGGATGGACAATACGAATATGGTGTTTGATATTGCTGTTGCATATCTGGGGCCGGAATTAACGGCAAAAATTCCACGATATAAAAATAAAATACACGTTCTGATATCAATAGATTTTGAAATCAAAAATATGAAACCGCGGCATATTATTGATATGGGCCGTGGTGCAACGATTTATATGGGGAAAAAATATCCGCACAGAATTTTTATCTATGAATTAAACCACAAGTAAAATATGAGACACGAAATTATAAATTTTATTGATAAAAAATATGGGGTCAGACCGGAATATCTGTGGCGAAAATATCCAAATTTTTGCGTTTTTCGTCATGGCGATAATAAAAAATGGTTTGGGCTGTGTGCGACAATCCCACGCAGTTATTTGAAATTAGTGGGCGATGGTAACGTAGATGTAATAAATTTGAAAACCGATAACGTGGATTTTTTACTTGGGGTGCGTGGGGTTTTGCCGGCATATCACATGAATAAAAATCATTGGGTGTCGGTATTGTTGGATGGAACGGTATCAGCCGCAAATGTAAAAAAATTGATTCAGATGTCGTATGATTTAACCAAACCATAAAAATATCTGTTTTTGCACGGTTGAAAATGCAACAGTTTTATGCTAGGATGGTCTTATGAATAAATTCCTTGTCAAATTATTTTGTCGTTTTATCCCAAACAGAACCACACGAAAACGTGTTCGTTTTTTGTTGAATAATCGTGCCTATGTTCGCAAATGTATCGCTTTTGTTAAACAACAGGGAAATTTTCGTGACATCAAAAAAATAATCGGTCATGGGTCGCGTAATTTGGTGGTAACGGCGGATAAAAAATATGTGTTCAAGTTTCCGGGGACGGGTAATGGTTATGAAAAATCTTTACACGAACAAAGGGTTACAAATGTTTTTCGTGCGATTTCACCAATTAAAATTCCGGATATGAAAATTATGGATTTTGATGGTATTGCCGTCCGCAGATATTCGTACGTGGATGGTATCAACCTTGAACATTTTCCGCCCAAAAAAGTCCCGCAAGACGTAGAGAGCAAGATAGCAAAACAATTGGCTGGTTTTTTATACGCTATTGGTCAGAGTAATCCAAAAGAACTGCGTGATTTAAAACCAAACCCAGATGACAAGCCATCGATACTGTACGGTTGGTGCCAGAATGACATTAAATATAATTTTATAATGGACCCAAAAACATTTGATATTATCGCAATCATAGATTGGGAAGAAACCGGGTTTAATGATTTTTGTTCGCTGTTTACATACGAAAAAGATTATCGTTCGGTAATGACCGCTGTGTTACGCGAATACCTGAATTTGTGTGCGAAATAATTCATAACTTTTAGAATGATAAAGCAGTAAATGTAAATTTCAGATGTTTTAATATAGCATATATTTTCATTAAATTTTAAGAAAAATATCTTAGTTTTTATATTTAACTCATGTGTAAAAAACACCGGTTTTCTGCCATTATTATCACAACGGTTTGTGCAAAATGTCTGTTTTTATATATCTGATTTATAAAAACAGGATAAAACAAATTTCCTAAAAATAGTCATAATGAATATCATCATAACAAAAAAGGAGGTTAGTATGACACACAAAGATATATGGCAAGCAATTGATAATTTTGCATTACAACATAATATGTCCTGTTCAGGATTGGCACGATTTTCTGGTTTAGATGCAACGACTTTTAATAAAAGTAAACGTTGGTCAAAATATGGTCAGCCCAGATGGCCTTCGACAAATAGTATTGCTAAAATACTAAATTCTACGGGGAAAACATTGGAAGACTTTATAAAATGTATCTGAAAATAAAAATTTTTGTTTACAAAAGTGTTTAATCATATAGGATGTGACGTATGTCTACACTAAAATCAAAGATACTTTTATTAAAAGAATTATTGGCTCTGAAAGAGGTGATTGATAAGGGCAGTATTCAAATCGCTGAGTCACCAAAGGTTCGTGCATTTGTTAATTTCTTTATAGATTTTTATAATTGTGTGTTTTCGTATCTGTCCGTGTGGCTCAACCACAGTTAACAAAACGCCCATCAGGGCTTTTTTTGTTTGGAATACATGGGTTGCGTGAGTTCGAAAGCATAGAACAGAACACAAAACTTTAAAACTAAACTTTCAAACCTGCCAAAGGTTTATATTTTTGGTTGGGGTGTGTGGGCGAAACGCGAGCCGAATTGTTAGAGATTGGGTAAGAGATTAATAGACTAAAATGTGTTGTTATGGAATAAATGTTTCAATATATTTCCATCCGTTCTCATCTAACACAAAATGAAAACATTGAGCGTTTTGAATACCATCAACTTTATACCCGCACGCATAACATAGTGCACGTGTTACACCGCCATGTGAAGCAATCGCCATATTATTTCTTTTATCCTGTTTAACAATATGCTCTAAACAATTTTTTATTATTTTAAAGTTTTCATTTATTTGCTTTTTCTTTTCTTCACTTTCTGTATCCCAAAACCAAAATATCGCTTCTTTCAATTCATCTTTTATTATAATTTTTATATTTTTATCAGACAAAGCAATTTTTGCAGTATCTATGGCTCGTCTGTATGGGCTGGAATAAACGACATCTATATCTTTATCTTTGAAAAAATCAGATAATTTTTGTGCTTGTGCGATTCCTAAATCAGTTAAATAAGCATCTATACCAGTGCCATATCTGATACCAACCTCGTTTTCATTGGTTTGTCCATGTCTAAAAAAGTAAAAATGCCTTTTCATAAACTGAATTATATCACAAAAAGAGTTCGAAAATTGTAAAAATTTGTTAATTTTTCCATATCAACTTTCGAACTCGCCAAAGTCTTATATTTTTGCTCTCTGGAATGCGCTACGTATCCTTGATAAACTATTTTCAAAAATGTCTTTTTGCGAATGCGTATCCGGAACCTGTTTTAAGATATTGTTCAAATTCCAACGCGGCATCTTTTGAACTAAACGCAAAATAATTTACCAATTCCCAAGGTTTATATTTTGCCGTATGTATTGAATATCCTGCATTATGTTGCTTTAGTCGTTTTTTTAAATCATCAGTTTGCCCGATGTATTTTTGTTCTGGATGGGAAATGCTTTTTATAAGATAGACATAAAACATGTGATTTTGGTCCCCCTTCGTTAAAACTTCGGGCGACACTCCTTCGCCTTTACTGCTCTGATTGGGTGGCCTGCCACCCGAAGCATCGCAGATGCGAAGGGTGGTTGGGGCGCACGGATTCGAACCATGATAAAGAGAACCAAAATCTCTTGTCCTACCATTAGACGACACCCCAAAAAGCAGAGTAATTATAACGTCCTTTATCTTTTTTGCAATAATAAAATAATTTTTTTCATTTTTATGCTTGATTTAATAATTATTAAAAATTATAATGATTTCCGTTTTTAATAACTGGCCGCGTTTTGTGGCAAGTCAAGGGGGCGAATTATGGTGCGAAAAGAACTGGTTAGTTTGCTGGAAAAAAATATCCTTTTGTTCGGTAAGTTATCCGAACGAATACATCGTGGGCAAATTCAATTCGATGAATACTCACGCCAACAGGTGCAATTCCTGGTTCGTTTGTATTTGGGCGGTAAAACCAGATTAAAAGATATTGCCGCACGCGAATTTGTCCCAACGCCAAATTTATGCACGGCGTTTCGAAAATTGGAACGTGATGGGTTGGTGTTGCGTGTGGTTGATGAATCTGACCGCCGTAATACATGGTACAGCGTTACCGATGCGGGTGCACGTGTGGCAAATAAATTTATTGATATGTTTCATGATGCGGTGGCCGCGGTGTTCAAGGATATAAACAAGGCGGACGAAGATGAACTTATCAAGGCGTTCAAATCTATAAACACTATTTTTTTAAAGATGGAGTCGAAAAATGCATAAAGGTTTGGGAATCGCATTTTTATTATTTGCGGGCTTTTGCACGGGTAACGCTTTTGCGATGGATTTGTCGTTGAACGATGCAATTGATAAAATCGTTGCGGAATCACACGATATTAAAAAGGCGGATGCAAATTTGAAAAAAGCCCAGGCATCATTGGATGTGGCTAATTCCAATCGCTGGTTTAATATCGAAGGCAACGTAACATATATGAATCTGGTTAATGTTGAAAAACCATTGGATTCGTTTAATGTAAAACTGCCACCGGAAATAGGCGGCTTGATACCGCAATTGGCCGGGATAGACAAGATGGAGATTCCGGATAATATAGTTATGGCGGGTGTTACAATAACACAACCTATATATACGTTTGGTAAAATTGGTAATGCGGTTGACAGTGTTCGCCGTGCAATAAAAATCAGCGAATACAGCAAAGAGATGATATCGCGTGAGGTCAAGTATGCCGCCGCCGATATGTATTGGACGGCAAAAATGACCGATGAAATTGTGGCGTTGTCAAAAAAGAATCTGGATGATGCGATTTCGGCACGAAAGAAATTAACTGGGGCGGGCCGTGCCAGCCGTGGCAATTTGGTGAAAATTGAATCTGATATTGCGACCAAAGAAATCAATTTATCTGATGCGGAATTTAACCGTGATACCGCACACAGAATGTTGAAAATTTTGGCGGGTATTGATATTGATGAACCGTTAAATTTAACAGACTCTTTCCCTGATTCATTTGTCGATATTAAACACGATGAATTAAAAAATACCCCAGAATGGCAGGTTTTAAGTCAACAAGTCGAAATGTACGAGGCTAAATCCGCATCACAACGTGCAAATGGTTATCCTACGTTGGCGGCAATGGCATCGTATAACTATACGACCATGGATACAAATTTTAAGAACTTGTTCAACGAACGTGATTCGCAATCCGCATATTGGGGGTTGGCGTTAAAGGTGCCTGTGTTCAGTGGTGGGTTAAATCGAGCCAATGCGACAGTTGATGCGATGAATGCCGAAGCGGCACGTCAAGATTTAGACAAGTCTAAAAAAATTACGGCCGAAAAGTATTCAAATGCAATCAGTCAATACGACCATTTGCGTAGCAATTTAAAAGGTTTGGAAAACGCACGCGATTTGGCGGCCAAGGCATACAAATTTTCCCAGGACAGATTTGCGTCTGGGCAAACATCGGCGGTTGAATTGGCGGATGTTTCGGCGGGGCTGTATCAATTGGATATGGCGTTGTTAAACGCAAAATACAAAATTTTAATGGCGGCGGAATCTGTTAAAAAGTTAGGTGAGTAATTATGAAAATTTTTGGTAAAATTTATGATGATAAAAAAGTTAAAAAAATCGTCTATGCGGCGGGTGCTGCCGTATTGATTGGGTGGTTTGTATTTCGTTTTGTGATGGTTATAATTGAAAATCATCGTTTTGTTTTTAATCCTGTTCGCGATGCAAACAAAAACGGAACATTTGTTGAAACGGTTGTGGCAAAACGTCAAAATGGGATAATTCGTATACCATTGGCGGTTAAAAATAATCGTGCATTTGTGTCGGCAAACCGATTAGGGAAATTAAAAACCGGGCAAAAAATAGGAAACGGAAAAATCACAAGTGTTTCCAAAACAATCGATTTTGAATACGGTATGTATGTTGTAAAAACATCCGGGGTTACAGATGGTGTCAATTGGGTTGAAATACCAGAAAATTGTTTCTTTGTTCCGGTTTATGCGGTTCGCGGTGCGTCTGTTATGGTCTTGCAATCTGGGGTTGCCGTGCCACAGGCTGTTGTGATTTCAACCCAGGATGCGGACAATGTGTGCATATCATCAGGATTAAATGACGGTGATGTTATAATCTTGTCCAAGGTTGATTCAGAAACAAAAGTAAAATCTAGATAATTTCGGGGGGTAAATATGTTAAAGTTTTTTGTTCGCAGACCTGTTACAACGGTAATGTTTGTTTTATTGTGGGTTGTGTTGGGGTTGGTTTCTTTTCCTAAAATGAACATCGAACGCACACCCGCACTGGATTTTCCAATGGTTACGGCGACATTCGTCTATCCGGGGGCGGCACCGGCGGAAATAGAATCCCAGGTCATTAAAAAGGCCGAAGATGCCATGTCCGAAGTTTCTGAATTGAAAAAATTAACGTCCCAGGCGTTTGAAAACGGCGGTTATGTTATGGCTGAATTTAATCTGGGGGTTAATGTTAACGACAAGGCGACCGAGGTTAAATCCAAGATAGATGCATTGGCATCAGAATTTCCAACTGATTTGAAACAGCCTGTTATCGAAAAGTTAAATCCGTTGCAAACATCGGTGGTTGATGTTGTTTTGCGTGGGGAATCTTTGCGTGATTTACAGGAATATGTTGATAACACATTGTCAAACAAAATCACGGCAATCAATGGTGTTGCCAGTGTGTCGGGGTTTGGTGGTGAAAAGCGTGCAATTCGTGTTGCGTTGAATCCTGAATTTATGGCGGCACACGGCGTAACGATTTTGGATGTTGTAACGGCGATGGGTGCAAATAATATGAATGTCCCTGGCGGCAAGATAGAGGCCGGAACAGATTCATCCAGTGTTCGTTTTATCGGTGAATTTGAATCGGTTGATGCGATTAAAAATTTGCATATAACAACGGCCGAAGGTCAACGATTCAAATTGTCTGATATTGCAACGGTTACAGATTCTGTTCGCGATATTGAAACCGGGGCCCGATATAATGGCGAGAAAGTTGTTATCGCATCGGTAATCAAGGCATCGGATGGTAATGCAATAAAGGTATCAAATGCATTGCGTAAAAAATTGCCAGATTTACAATCTGATTTGCAATCCAGATTGCCTGGTGCAACGATGGAGATTGCATCTGATTCATCGTTGGCGGTGTCCAAGGAAACAAATGGCACCATAAACGGTATTATGTTGGGTGTTGTGTTCACGATATTGGTTTTATTGGCCTTTACACGTAATTGGCGTTCAACGATTATTGCGGGTGTTGTGATACCTGCATCACTGATTTCCGGATTTTTCTTTATCAACGGCAGTGGTTTTACGATAAATGCCATGACATTGTTGGCTTATTCATCGGCGTTGGGAACGTTGGTGTCAAACGCGATTATTTTAATCGAATCTGCATTACACGAGATGCGTGCCGGCAAAAAGCCAGAAGATGCCGCCATTGATGGAACAAAGCGTGTTGCAGTTTCGGTATTGGCGGGTGTTGGAACAAATGTTGTTGTGTTTTTACCTTTGGCGTTTATGGGCGGTATCGTTGGTAAATTTATGATGCAATTTGGTATGACTGTTGTTTATTTAACGTTGTTGTCGTTGATTTTCTCGTTTACATTGGCACCAATGATGATAGCGAAATTTTTGCGATTGACCGATAAAAAATCGACAAAAACAAATGACAAGGTTTCGCATAAACAGTCTGAAAATACCAGTCTGCACAGATGGTTTGAATACCAATTCAAACATTCGGGGCGTGTTATATTGATTGCGTTTGCGGTTTTGATTGGGTCGTCTGTATTGATGCGTTTTACGGGGAATGAATTTAGTCCTGCGACCGATGCAAATGAAATAACCGTAACCGCACGTGCACCAATGGGGGCTACGTTTGAAAAATCTGAAAAAATTTCAACCCAAATAGAAGATGTCTTAAAATCTTTCCCAGAAGTTAAATCGACATCGGTAAAAATTGGTGAACGTGGGTTGCAAAACATATCGGTCAAGGTTATGTTGGTTGATGTATCACGCCGGGGTTTGTCTGACCGTGAATTGGCACGCCGTATGTTACCAGAATTGGCAAAAATCCCGGATGCGGAAATTCGTGTTCGTGCGGGTGAAAATGTGTCGGCGGCGATATCGGCGGATATAGTTTTGAACATTTATGGCGAAGATGACATCAAACGTCAAAACTATGCCACTAAAATTTTAGAGATATTAAATAATATACCTGAAATTCAAAGTGCGGTTTTAGCCCAGCAAACCCCAGGGGCGGAAATACGTTTCGTTCCAAATTCTGATAAAATGGATTTCTGGGGAATTAAAAATTCGTATGCTGGGTCAACTTTGCGAACAGCGTTATATGGAAATGATACGTATAAGTATAAGGAACACGGTAACGAATATCCAATAGTTTTGGAATTTGCAAAACCGTTTAAAACGATTGCACTGTTTGATGATGTTTTGGTTAATTCCCAGAAAGGTATGGTGTCATTATCAGAACTGGGCGAAATTAAACAAACGACCG
>JAFSST010000028.1 GCA_017450905.1 Alphaproteobacteria bacterium | reverse complement strand
ATTGTTGTTGGCGCCGGCGTATAAAAGAATTTGGTGTTATTTGAAAACTTGTATTACAAAAACAAAACGACATGGTCGTCAAGGTTTTTCTGCCAAGAATTTCCGTTGGAATCATATTTGGTATATGTTAAGAAAACATGATGCACCATACGATTTAATTGACAAAGCAATTAAAAACCACCCACATTTGCAAATTGTTAAATTGAAATCTTATACAGAAGCAAACAAATTTTTAAAATCTGTAAAGTTAAAAGATAAAGCAAGGTAGTTAATTCGCAAAAAAAATCATTAAAACAAAAACCGGTCAAACGACCGGTTTTTGCCTTGTTTTAGTGAAGATTATTTTTTATCCATTCGCTAACCTTGTTATCCAAGCTTTTCCACGTAGCCGGTGCGGAAGCCTTCATTACAAGTATTTTATCGTTACTATCAAGATATTTTGATAAATAATCATAAATATCCGATGAACTTTGTTCTGTTTTTATTAACCAGCAAGACTCTACCGGGTGACACCATGCGTTGTACGTTTTTATTGCGGATATAAGATCATCATAGTTTCTTCCTGGATTAACAAGATCGTAGTTTATAGAATATATAGCCATAGTTTACTCCTTTTGTTAAGAGTCCGGAGAAAAACCGTTTTACAAATCTTAATTTTATGATAGAATCACAAGTGAACAAGTGTGTAATCGGCTTTTTCCGGTTATTTGTTTACCACCGATTTTCATGGCCGTGAATTTCGGTGGTGCTTTTTAGGATCAATATGTAGTACATATCAATCTATATTACCCAATATACAGTTGTTTTTTGTTTTTTTAAGAAAAAAATATTTTATTTTTTCACTTTTTCCCTTGCTTTTTTGTATTGCCCGATAACAGCACTTTATAGCTACCGATTCGCTACAGAAATCAGCAGTTTTTTGTACAAAATACTCTGAAGTGTGGGATTTTTAAACAATTTTTGTTAAAAATAATTATTTTTGCCTGGAAAATCGATTCGTTTGGGTTATTTTTTTGTTAATTTTACAATCCTGTCAAAGTCGCTTTCGATGTTTTGTGTCTTGTTGAATTCATCGTATACGGCTTCGGCATATTGTTTTGCATCGGCGGCACTTATGCTGCCCAAGCTATGCAATACTTTATAATCATTAAATGTAAGTAGTTTATCAACGGATTCTGCGAATTGTGCCATATTAAATGCTTTTTTGTCTTCTATTTGATGTTCGATATAATCAAAAAACATAGTCACCAAGCGTTCAAGGTCTTTTAATTCTTTTTCACTTAGATAATTCTTTGAGATAGATACATCTGTTTTTAATATGCGACCATTCGGGGAATTTTTCCATGTGGTCAGTCCCATGTGTGGTTTTTCTAAGTTAGCACGATCCTTGATAATTTCGGCGGCGGTGTGTCCGTGTAGAGCATAGTGAAATTTGTTCTGTATATTCGCGTAAAAGTTGAAAGCAATTTCGGAATTCGGATCATAATCAATACTGCACTCAGCAAAAATATCGGTTATTTGTTGATAAATACGACGTTCGGATGCCCTGATGGACCGAATACGTTCCAATAATTCACGGAAATAATCAACCCCAAATGGTTTTCCCGCCAATTTTAAACGTTCATCATCCAGCGCAAAGCCCTTTTGTATGTATTCGTGCAGGACCTTTGTCGCCCAAATGCGAAACTGGGTCGCCCGCTTTGAATTAACACGATATCCGACAGATATTATCATATCAAGATTGTAATAATTTGTTGGTTTTTGTGCTGGAAATACAGCGGATTTCTGCAAATGTGCAAAATTTGCACGTGTTTTTTTATCGTCTAATTCACCATCAGAATATATATTTTGTATGTGTTTGGTAACAACACTTCTGTCCACACCAAACAATTCTGCGATAGCTGCCTGAGTCAACCACAAAGACTCCCCATATATCAAACCGTTCAATTTAACAGTGCCATAATCATCTTTATATAAAAATATTTCACCATTTATTGGTTTTAATCCTGCAGCCATAATAATCATCCTTTATTATGTCTTATATGTTTGCATAAACTTGGATAAAATACAATGAAAATTGGTGTAATCGGGTCAAAAGAAAATTCAAAAATAAAGTTTTGGTCTAATATACGACAACGTGCGATGAAACTACAAATGTCCATTGTTTTTTTGTATGTATAATTCTACATATCGACTATACGGTGTGTTTTTTGATGTTGAAAAAATCACATGAAAGCCGCAGAAATGCGTGTTATGAGGTTTGTTGTGTTGAAACATCATAATCCTTTGGTCAGGGGTCAGAACCGCAGCAAAAAGGCGGAATAACACCGGTTTGCACAAAACAATTATGCAATCGCTGCCCGTATCGACCATAAAGATTACACATATATCAAACCATTTATTTTGACCGTGCTATATTCGTCTTTATATAAGAATCCGTGCCAAATCAATTTATAAGGTTGTGGAATAATTTTTATCATGAAAAAGGTATAATATAAACGCATTTGCATAATTTTGTTTTGTTTGTATAATGTTTACATGGCAAGGATTCCGAATGTATAAAGAACAAGGAAATATATTTATTAAAAAAACTGGAAAATAAATTATCTTTTAAAATTCCGCGTGAATTACATTCTGTAAAGATTGATGATGATAAAAATATACAAAAATTGTTGGGGGTTTTATAATAAGAAAACTTGATAAAGAAAGGAGAAAAATATGAAATGGGTCATATTGGTTGCAATAATCGGTTTGTTAACTGGTGTTTTTACATCGCGTTATAATAATTCGTGGGACAAGGTTTTTCCACGTGATGCAAATGTCACCGTGCAAAAAGTGCATTTCAAAAATCGGTATGGTATAAAATTAGTTGGTGATTTGTATATGCCAAAAAATAAATCCAAGGCAAAATTACCGGCTGTTGCGGTGTCTGGACCTTTTGGTGCGGTCAAGGAACAATCCAGTGGTCTGTATGCCCAGGAAATGGCACGCCGTGGATTTATTGCGTTGGCGTTCGATCCATCTTTTACCGGCGAAAGTGGTGGTAATGTCCGATACGTTGCATCCCCGGATATTAATACCGAAGATTTTTCCGCAGCAGTTGATTATTTATCAAATCGAAACGATGTCGATTCTGATAAAATCGGTATAATTGGAATTTGTGGTTGGGGTGGCATGGCAATAAATGCCGCGGCGATGGATACACGAATTCGTGCAACAGTTGCATCGACCATGTATGATATGACACGCGTAACCGCTAATGGTTATTTTGATGCCGACAATAATGCAGATGCACGTTATGCGACAAAATCTGCACTGAATGCCCAGCGGACGATTGATTACAAAAATGGTAAATATGAATTGGCGGGCGGCGTTGTTGATCCGTTGCCAGATGATGCACCGCAATTTGTAAAGGATTATTATGCCTATTATAAAACGCCACGTGGTTATCATGTGCATTCATTAAATTCTAATAATGGTTGGAACAAAACCAGTGCGTTATCTTTTATAAATATGCCGATTTTACAACGTGCAGATGAAATCCGCAGTGCCGTGTTATTGGTGCATGGCGAAAATGCACACAGTCGTTATTTCAGCGAAGATGCATTTAAAAAATTAACAGGTGATAACAAAGAATTGATAATTGTCCCAGATGCATCGCATGTTGATTTGTATGACAATATGAATAAAATTCCGTTTGATAAAATTGAATCTTTTATGCGGGAAAATATGAAAGATGCAAAATAAAATAGTTAATTCCCTGTATGCGATGTGTGATAACGCATACAGGGATTTTAATTCATCGTTGATACCGGGTGTTGATAAAAATAGTTTCATCGGTGTTCGAACGCCAAATTTACGTGCGTTTGCACAGAATATGGTAAAAGACGGGGTGGCCGGTGAATTTATTGAACATTTGCCGCACACTTTTTTCGAAGAAAATCAATTGCACGCCTTTATTTTATCCGCGTGTAGGGATTTTGATTCGGCGGTTATGGCGGTTGATAAATTTTTGCCATACGTTGATAACTGGGCGACTTGCGACCAAATGTCGCCAAAGGTTTTTGCAAAAAATACCAATAAACTTTTGCCGTATATAAAAAAATGGATTAAATCAAAACACACATATACGGTGCGTTTTGGCGTGTTGTGTTTGATGCGGTATTTTATAGATGATGGATTTGATGAAAAATATGCCGATATGGTTGCAAACATAAAATCAGACGATTATTACATAAATATGATGCGTGCATGGTATTTTGCAACGGCACTGGCAAAGCAATATGAACGCGTGTTTCCGTATTTTGTCGATAATCGTTTAGATATGTGGACACACAATCGTGCGATACAGAAAGCCGTTGAATCATTTCGCGTGTCGGACCGGCACAAGGCTGATTTGCGGGCTTTACGCAGAAAAGACGGATAATTTTTGTTTTCGCTTGATTTTTTTACACATTTCCGTATAATTTGCCGGTATTTTATGAATTGCCCTAATAGTCTAGTGGTAAAACACGTCCTTGGTAAGGACGAGTCGCAAGTCCGATTCTTGCTTAGGGCACCAGGATTTTTGGGGTGGGTGTGTTGATGTGACTGACAACCACGGAGCAGTAAACCCCATACAAAAGTGATAAATTCGGGTGGCACCGCGCATAGTGATTTTATGCGCCCCGAAATCAGAAAAATGTATGGGTGCCAAAAAATCAATTTTTATTGGGACCCAGATAAAACAAAAAAGGGACCAAAATGTTATCATTAAAATCTAAATACAGAACGCATTCCTGCGGGGAACTTTCCGCAAAAAATGTTGGTGAAACGGTTACTTTGGCGGGGTGGGTGCATCGTAAACGTAATCACGGGTCTTTGTTGTTTATTGACCTGCGTGATAATTATGGAATTACCCAGATTGTTTTGGATGGTGGTGACGAAGCGTTGGAACGCGTTCATCCGGAATCTGTGATTCAAATCACGGGCAAGGTTGTCGCACGTGATGCATCGCAAATAAATGATAAAATTCCAACCGGTGAAATTGAAATTCAATCGGAATCTTGGAATGTTTTAACAAACGCCGAAACACTACCTTTCCAGGTTTTTGGGGACGAAGATACAAGTGAAGAATTGCGTTATAAATATCGTTTCTTGGATTTACGGCGTGAAAAATTACACACCAGCATTTTGATGCGTAACAAGATGATAAAATGGTTGCGTGATAAAATGTGGGATTTGGGATTTTCCGAATTTCAAACGCCACTTCTTACCGCCGATTCACCCGAAGGTGCACGCAGTTTCCTGGTCCCCAGTCGTTTGCATCATGGAAAATTCTATGCATTGCCCCAGGCACCGCAAATGTTTAAACAATTGTTGCAAATTTCCGGATTCGACCGTTATTTCCAAATCGCCCCGTGTTTTCGCGATGAAGATTTGCGTGCCGACAGATTATTGGAATTTTACCAATTAGATTTAGAAATGTCTTTTGTCGATTTGCCGGATATTCAGGCCGTTGGCGAAGAGGTTATACCAGGTCTTGTTCGTGAATTTGCACCCGATGCAAACATTTATCCGGATATTCCGCACATTTCGTTTGATGAAGCGATGTTGAAATACGGTTCGGATAAACCTGATATGCGTAACCCGATTTTGATTTCTGATGTAACGGATGTTTTTCGCGGGTCGGATTTTGGAATCTTTGCGAATGCGATTGAAAACGGTGCCGTTGTTCGTGCGATTCCGGCACCAAACAGTGCGGACAAGCCACGTTCGTGGTTCGATAAATTGGGCGAATATGCAACCAAGGAATTGGGACTTGGTGGGTTGGCCTATATCGTTTTTGCGGATGAACCAAAAGGTCCGGTTGCAAAAAAGTTAGATGCCGAACGTATCGAAAAACTGCATAAAATTGCTGGCGATAATGCTTCGTTATTCTTTGTTTGTGATAATGTCGATTTGGCGGCCAAGGCAGCCGGTCGTTTACGTAACAAACTGGGGGCGGATTTAGGATTGGTCAATCCACGCGATTTTGCGTTTTGTTGGGTTGATAATTTCCCGTTCTTTGAACCAGACGAAGAACGTGGCGGTGCACCGGCATTTACGCATAACCCGTTTTCATATCCAATCGCAACACTGGAAGAACTGTCAACACGCGACCCGTTTAAGATTAAGGCGGCCCAGTTTGATATGGTGTTAAACGGTTTGGAAATATGCAGTGGTGGGTTACGTAACTATAACCCCGATGTTATGAAAAAATGTTTCGAAATTGCCGGCTATCCATTGGATGCCGTGGAAAAGAATTTCAGTGCATTGTATACCGCGTTTAAATATGGTGCACCACCACACGGTGGATGTGCGTTCGGTATTGACCGTTTGGTTTCGGAAATTTTGGGTAATGGTGACAGTGTTCGTGAAACAGTTGCATTCCCGGCAAACCAACGTGGTCAAGATTTGTTGATGGGTTCCCCGAACGAGGTTACCGAACAACAACTGCGTGATATTCATATTCAAATTCGTAAAAAGAATTAAACACGTAAAACTATAAATGCCCCGATTCATCGGGGTATTTTTTGTTCAGAATTTATTATGGTTTCGGATGAAACTCCGCATAAATGCCGGGTCGAAGTTTCGCATAATATCAGACGTTGAATATGTGCGTTTATTATTTGGTAAAATTGTAACACCCACGCCAACCGGTTCCGGTGCCGCCCCACGCATTGATAATTCCAATTTAGTTGTCATTTGACCATCATTGATTGTGAATGCACCAATTGCGTCAACGTGTCTCATTGAAAAACGAACAGGTTCGGTTGTTGAAAAATTACCGTTTTCATATTTACCAATTACACGCATGGTTTTTAATTTTGTGATGCCGCCACTTAATGCCGTGGCGATGTTATCTTCGACATTTAATCGTGTTAAATTTTGTGCCGATGAATAAAAATCATCTAACCCCAGCCCCAGGATATATCCGCCATCAAATGTTAAATCCATTGTGCCATTCATATTAAACCACAAATCGTGTGCAATATGTCCGTTTGTTGTTAAATCTATTTCCGCAGTTATGGATGTGTCCATTACATTTAACGGAAAATCGCGAGACAGCAATTTACCATTTGTTACAAATTTATTTAATTGAATAAAAATGTCGTATTCCGAACGTTCCTTGATAATTGTTGCCAATAAATTTCCACGTGATTTATCAGTAATAGAAAACGTTTGAACCCCAGGTTTTAACGCGTATACAAAATTTTTATACGCATCACCATTATAAATCAATGTATCCGCAGATAAATACAAATTCTTGTTTATATCAAATGGAATCATAACAGGTGCATTTGTTAAAAATTCCATTTCTTCGTATCGGTCCAAGTATTCCTGGTTAACAAAAGAATCGATAACCAAAACATCTGTTTTTAATGTTATATTGTTTTTGGTTGCGGTTCCGGTAAATGTATGGTTGGCGATTTTTATTGTTAAATCTGATATGTCGCCGTTATTGTTGTAATATCCCGATGCGGTGTATTCAAAATTGTTTAATGAACGTAAATCGATATTATCAAACCACGATTTTGCATCTTTGCCGGTCAGAAAAAAGAATTTATCGTGTAACACCAATGACCAATTATTCGATTTTGGAACAAATGTTAAACGTTCGTCTTGCCATACTAAATCGCCCGATTCTTTTAACATAAATTCCGGCAGAAATTTAATATGTGGATTCAACCAAGACAAACTTTTGTTATAAATGTAATCATATTTCGTATCATTTTGCCGTGGCGATTTAATAAACGTTCCACCCATATTTGGAAATTTAAACCTGACAGTTGCGTTTTTCACATCAAATTTGTTGGTATATTTTATTAACTCGTTTGGTTCGATAATTTTTTTCGATGATATGTCGGCATACAACTTTTCGCCGTTTGACATTTTGATTTGACCGTAAATGTCCCCGTACGAAAAATTATCGCATTTCCAATCGGTTGGTGTTCCGGAAAACAAGCATGTAATTTTTACATTATCGTATTCGGTTTCTATCATAATATCTGTGGCACCGTTGGCATCAATTGTTCCGCCGGTAAAAGATATGTTGTCGGCCACAATTTGATTTATTTTTATTTGATCCCGGGTCCCGGTTGCATTTATTTTCAGATGGTTAAACGCCCACTTTTCAAACACCAGATTACCATAAAAATCTAAATCTAATTTTGAATCAGTTAAAAACTTGGTTGGGTGCGATAAAAATGAAAAATCAAAATCGATGTCATTCCCATACAGCGATATATCACGCCCGCCATTGTTTAATAATTCAATTGTCCCGTGAACATCATTTGCGTTTATTTCAGAAAATTTAAACCCATATTTACCATCCCACCAAAAATTCATGGCTAATTTTACCGTTTGGGTTATTTTGGGTTCGGAAAATTCAAACCAGGAATTTATTTTGTTTGTATCCATTTCTATTGTTCCGGTGGCACCGCCATTTGAAAACAATTCCCCGGTTATATCCAATTGGACATTTTTGTTTTGGATTTTGAATCGGTTGTCCAAGAAAGATATGTCGTATTTATGTTGGTCTGTCCGGACGGTTCCGTTGAATTCACCATGATTAAATTTTCCGCTGATTATTTGGTAATCTTTATCCATAAATCGTATAACGGAATTTGAAATGCTGATATTATAATCGTTTTTGATTGCGGCTATCTCGGATACATGAATTTTTGCCCCATATACCGATATATCGCCCCCCAGTTTCGTGTTCCCCAGATTAAACAGCCCAGAAAAAGGTATCGTTACCGCAAGATTTTTTATCGACCCATTCGCAAATGTTACATCACGTGCGTTTATTGTGGTTTTACCGAAAATACCAAAATTTATATCGCCATTGATTTTAACGGCAACCCCTGTTCGGTTCAGAATTGCGGTTTCCAGTCGTGGTCTGACAGAATTCAGATTGATAAACATTGGTGTAACCAGCATACCAATCACAATCAATGCCAACAATCCGATAATTGTCCAAAAAAATCTGCGTTTATGTCGTGGTTTAATTGCCATCTCTCGTTCCCTTGTATTTTTATTATAATGAATTATACTAATTAAAGTGAACAAAAAAATTTTTAATCTTGAAAGTGAATACAAGCCGATGGGGGACCAGCCAACGGCCATCGCTGATTTGGTTGATGGAATAAAATCCGGCCGAAAATCCCAGGTGTTACTTGGTGTAACCGGTTCGGGTAAAACATTTACAATGGCAAACGTGATTGCTGAATTGGGGCGACCTGCGTTATTGATGGCACCAAATAAAATCTTGGCGGCCCAGTTATACACGGAAATGAAGTCTTTTTTTCCAAACAATCATGTTGAATACTTTGTTTCTTACTATGATTATTACCAGCCCGAGGCTTATATGCCAACAACCGATACATACATTGACAAGGACGCGTCAATCAACGACCAATTGGACCGTATGCGGCACAGTGCAACGCGTGCAATGCTGGAAGAACGTGATGTTATCGTTGTTTCTTCGGTATCGTCTATCTATGGACTTGGCACACCGGAACAGTATTCCCAGATGAAATTAGTTTTGCGTGTCGGTGATATTATGGGGCCGTCCGATATAATGCGTGAATTGGTAAATATCCAATATAAACGCAACGATGTCGCATTTGAACGCGGCTGTTTTCGTGTGCGTGGCGATACATTGGATATATTCCCATCACATTCCCAGGACCGTGCGTGGAAATTGTCTTTCTGGGGGGATGAAATAGAAGAAATTTGGGAATTTGATACTTTGACCGGTGCGAAAGTAAGGAAAATTGATCGGGCGGTTGTGTATCCAAACACTCACTATGCAACACCAATGCCTTCGATATTACAGGCAATTGGAAATATACGTTCAGATTTAGATGAACGGTTAAAGTATTTTCACGATAATATGAAATATATAGAAGAACAACGTTTACGCGAACGTGTGAATTTGGATATTGAAATGATGGAATCGACCGGGACATGTCGCGGAATTGAAAATTATTCGCGATATTTGTCTGGGCGTGCACCGGGACAACCACCACCGACATTGTTCGAATATCTGCCTCGTGATGCGATTTTGTTTGTTGACGAGAGTCATGTTACCGTTCCACAAATTGCGGCTATGTCGCGTGGGGACAGGGCCCGCAAGGAAACGTTGGCACAATATGGTTTTCGTTTGCCTTCGTGTATCGACAACAGGCCATTGACGTTTGATGAATGGGATGCGTTGCGGCCACAAACCGTGTTCGTATCGGCAACCCCGGCGGAATGGGAAATGGAACAATCCGGTGGTATCGTTGCCGAACAGGTAATCAGACCAACGGGGTTGTTGGACCCTGAATGTATTGTCCGACCAATCAAAAATCAGGTTGATGATTTATTAGCCGAGGTTAAATCCATCAAGGGGCGTGTATTGGTTACGACACTTACCAAAAAAATGGCGGAACAATTAACGGACTATTTTGTTGAAAATGGTGTGCGTGCAAGATATCTGCACAGTGATATTGAAACATTGGAACGTATTGAATTGTTACGCGACCTGCGTATGGGAAAATACGATGTTTTGGTTGGTATAAATTTATTAAGGGAAGGTCTGGATGTTCCTGAATGTGAATTGGTTGCGATTATGGATGCGGACAAAGAAGGTTTTTTGCGTTCGGTTCGTTCGTTGATTCAAACGATTGGGCGTGCGGCACGTAATGCAAACGGGCGTGTGATTTTGTATGCCGATGTTATAACTGATTCTATGCGTTCGGCATTGGATGAAACACAACGGCGGCGTGAAAAACAAATGGCGTATAATCGCGAACACGGTATCACACCAAAAACCGTGTCCAAGGCCGTATTTTCCGAAGTTACCGACAAACAGGAAAAGACCGATAAAAAACATCGTTTTCTGTATACCAAGGATGGTGTTACCGATGCCGCAACGTTGCGTAAACAGATAAAAGACCTGACAATCAAAATGCGTAATGCGGCGGAAAACCTGGATTTTGAATCTGCGGCGGAAATGCGTGATGCTATTCGAAAAATGGAAGATGATTTATTGGTGTTGGAATAAGGGGACAACAAATGGAATATATTGCAAAAAACATTGATGAAACACGTGCGTGGGCAAAACAATTTGCAAAAACCTTGGTTGCACCGGTAACGGTTGCCTTGCACGGTGATTTGGGTGTCGGTAAGTCCGAGATTGCACGCACAATAATTCAAACTCTGCGTGGCGAAAATACCGTTGTCCCCAGTCCTACATTTACAATCGTGCAATCGTATGATGGGATTTCGCATTTTGATTTGTATCGTATATCTGATGCATCGGAATTGGTTGAAATCGGTTTAGATTACGCGATTCAAAACGATATAACGTTGATAGAATGGCCGGATATAGCCGCCAATATATTACCCAAAAATACAATTCATTTATATATAACCGAATGTGGCCCAGGGCGTAAAATAACAACGGGTAATTAACCGTGTTTAATTAACGATTGGACGGCAATCGGAAAATCAGCACTGTGTGCCAAATATGAACCAGATACCAAATAATCGGCACCCGCATCCCAGCACATTTTTGCGGTATTGTCATTTATGCCGCCATCAACAGATATCGTATATTTCAATCCGTATTTTTTTCGTGCCATTGCCAACGCGGTAATCTTTGTCAGAACATTTGTGTTAAATTCTTGTCCGGCTGCACCCGGGGTAACCGCCATAACCATAACCTCGTCCAAATCACGCAGAATAGATTTTAATAAGGATACAGGACTGTCAGGATTAAGTGCGACACCAACACGTTTGCCGGATTGTTTTACATTCTGGATGGCAACACGTAACCCCGATGTGTTTGTGGATAATATCACCGTATCGGCACCGGCGGAAATTGCACCTGATGCCCATGCAGATGGAGCCTCGGTCATCAGGTGGACGTGTAAATGGCCCGGCCAAAACGCCCATATTGTGCGTAGTTCATCAATACCACCGGCAATTCGGTCAACATATAATCCGTCCATAATATCAACGTGTATTGCCGATATTCCACCAGATTTAAACATACTGTATGTTTCAGGACGTGTCATATCAAAACACAGACTGCTGGGCATTATGGGAATAAATTTAGGTTGTTGAGTTTTTTTGCGTTTGAATATGCGGAACAGCCCGATGATTTTATCGGTTTTCTTTTTCAAACTTTGTGCCCTGGCCATATATGCACGGCGATGCGGTTCCTGGGTCGCCCATATAAAATCAGATAACGCCCGAACATTTGCATCAACACCCTTGTTAATAACAGGTATATTAAATTCCGATGAAACGAAAGTGTCCAACCCGTTGGTCTTTGTTCCGCCACCACTGATAATTATTTGTGTTGGTTTGTATTTTTCGATATATTCCGCACCACTTGTTTGAATGTGTTCAATCAGATTATGAAAAAACGGAATCACAATATCGTTAATATCGGCCTGGGAAAAAGCATAGGCAACATCCGCCGGCAAAAAACGTTCGGTATCGGCGGGTTCCATATTTGCGACATTTCGTTTTATGCGTTCGGCTTCGGCAAAAGATATGTTTGTTTTGTCGGCGATTTCTTGGCTTAAATCATTACCTGCGATGGCAATGCCGTTATACCATACCGGTCCACGATCAGTCCATATTGATACGGTTGTTGTTTCGGCACCAAAATCAATAAATAATGTGGTTTGTTTTTTTTGCCTGAATACACGATTTTGCAGGAAATGCGGTGTATAGAACCCGTGTGATTGTATGTGTGCGTAACGCAAATTTGTTAAAATTTTTTCCATACTTTCCTTGTCAAACAAAATTTCCGAGAAAGCCGATATCAATTGTTTGTCCGTATGCCCAATTGGCGATAACATATTTCGAATTTTTGGTGTGTCATATCGCAACGGTATAATATGCATGGGATAGAAATTTTCCGGAATGTCGATTTGCGAAATCTGGTTTTGAATATCAAAAGGTGTTATTTTGTGTTCGTTGGACCAAATCGTGCTTTTAGCAGTCATTTTAAAGCAGGATATTCCAAAATTGCCCGTTATATACGCCGTGTCAAAATGAGTCCCCAATTGATGTTCCAATTCATCAATAACAGATTTTAATGCGAACACGGTGTCAAAACAATCCATGGAATAATATGCTGATTTTACCAGTTCCGCACTGCGAACACGATGTGCAATACCGCGAACGCCGCTGTTACCAATGTCCAGGCATAAAAAAGATGAATCGAACATATTCATTTTATTTCACCAAAATTCGTGCGTTATCACGCATATCAATGACTTGTAAATCCTTGTGTAAAATTTTGTGTTTCTGGTTAAGTGCAACCAATCCACCCAATGCCGCCACCGGGTCGTTTTCCGGTAACATTACCAATATGCCGCCGGTTGTATATAAATTCCAACGCCGCCCATCAACCATTTCAAGATAATCCAGGTCCCCGATTAAATTGGTCGCGGCCTTGGTTATTTCGGTTATGTCATTTGGTATCGGACCACGAAACGTAACCGCACCGGGTTTATTTTCGGTGTCGGGCTGGTTAACAATTGTTCCATCGGCCGACAATGGGTAATAGTATTTGCCATCGGTCCAACTGGCCACCGCACGATACAGTTTTATGCGAATAATCAAATTTCCGTTTGGCAAACGGCGAACCGCAGATTCCTTGATTCCAGGGGTTTGAATCAGGCGTTCGTTAATAATGTCCAAATTTGCCGAATACGTATTCGTCCCGGGTGATATACCCGCCGCAGTTATTATTCCGGTTAAATCCTTGTTATGAACATCAGCAGATACAGATACGTTGCGTATCATTGATATTGACCCATGTCCCATAAACGTCATAATTGTGCGGGTTGCAAAATATATCGCCAGAATAATGGCGATAACAAAATAAAACCAAAACAGGATACCTCGTTTCATACTTGGTATTATATCACATTTTTACCCGATATAAAAGTGGTGGAAGTAAAAATTTATATCGCACGCAACAGATATCCGCGTCTGAACATACATTTTCGGTATGCACCAACAGATTTCGATGTTGTGTTGCGTGGCACAGATAATAATGCACGTTGCCCCACGTCCCGATACTCGTTCGATTGGAATGTTACCCACAATCCGTCCCAATCAGGCATACGGGCGGTTTGATTTGGGGATAATAACTTTGCAAAACGGGACCGTGGTAAATATGACGGCTTGTCAATTCCCAGACACGCCTTGTGGTCGCGGACGAACTGTTCGGTGGTAACGGATTCGTTTTCCCAATTCAAAACGGTGGCGTTATCAATACTGCCCCCATTAGGGGAAGAACACGCACACAGCACCAGGAAAAAAATTAATTTAACCATTCTCATATTTACTATTATAATTTAATTGCCTTTTGGTGGCAATAGTTTTTATAATGTATTAACAACATGGGGAGATAAGAGATGGCAGTATCGGTCCAAAACTTTATAAAACTGGCAAATTTTTATAACCAGATGATGAAAATTATGTCGGCAATATGTGTGCAAAAGGGCGGTGTTGCCATTGAAAAATATGTCGGTCGTTTTTTTGCGGCGGACACATTGGAATATGTTGTAGAATATGGTGAACGTTTGATAAAAACAAACAAAGATGTCCCAGATGATGTCAAAAGGGTTATCGAAATGTTTAAACAACAATTCGAAAAAGTTCGTTCTTTGACAACACCATCGGAAAAACCAATTTATGAAATGACATTAGAAGAATTTGAAAAAATAATGAATATATAACCAAGTGGGAATGATATGAAAAAAACAATAAAATATCTTTTGTTAACTTGTGCGGTGTTGGCGGTTGGTGCATGCACCCGAACCGGACAGCAAAATGCGATCGAATACGACACGGTTCAGGTTATTGATAATTTGGTTATAGATGATAATTCTGTGCCAATTTTCCCCAAAAAAGCGGCATTAACAACCGATACGGCACGGCGTTTTTCTATCGAACTGCCCAAACGTTGCACGGTTGATTGGGATAACCAGGCGGTCGTGTCGGTCGTCCCAGAAGAAAAAATCGAAATTGTTCGCTTGGATTCGGGTGATGAATTGCCGGCATTAAATGTTTCTGATTATGATTTCAAACAGCAAACTGTCCGGGCGGCGTTAGATAAATTGCTGGAAGGGACCGATATTGCCGTTGTCGAAGAAGAACCAATGTTTGAAAAAATATCTGGGTCGATTGCTTCGGGAAATTTGACAGATGCGGTGAATTTAATGGCTAAATTGGGTCGTGTTTATTATTCGTATGATGCGGCGGCAAAGGAAATTCATTTGTTTAATCGGACAAAATGGTTGATTAAAATGCCACATGACGAAAGTATTATAATGGCGTTGTTAGATGCGATGCATGGTGCAGATATGCGTAATTTGTTGGTCGATTGGCAGGATAAAACATTGGTGTTCGAAGGTAATTATCAAACCGAACGCGAGGTTACAAAAATAATTTCTGATATATCGTCAAAAAAGTATGTGTTGGCGTGGGATATGGATGTTTATCGTGTTTATCCAAAAACCGACAATCCGATTATTTGGATGAATTTATTGCCGGCGTTCGGTGAGAAAAATGTAAAAATGTCTATCCCTGGTGTCGTAGGGCGTGCATTGGTTGTTGGACCCGAGATAAATTCAAAAACATTACAGGAATTTTTGTCGCAACAATCAAACGTTGTTTTGATTTCCCAGGGACGATTTGTTGTTCCAAATGGTTGGCAATCGCGTTTTGATATTGGTCAATGCGGCAAGGAAGAACGTCTGGAAACTGATTTGATTGTTGGTGCATCGGCCAAATATGGTGATTATGCCGGTCGTAAAAAAATTGATGCTAAAATAGTTTTGCGAACCAGTAACGGCGAATTGTCTTCGTTTAATATACCGTCCAGTGTTGGTGATAATTATGTTATAATCGGTATCCCGACACATTCGTTTGTTACAACACCGGAAACATTAATCAGTCCATTTGCTGAATTGGTTGTGTTTATGTCGCCCAGAATAATTTCTATTGTTGATGCGGCGGACATTCCGACAAATAAAATGTTGGTTGGTGATGCGTTAAGAGACTTTTTGAACGAATAATAAAAAGGAAATAAATGTTCACAAAATTAGAAAGAAAGATAGCATTCAGATATTTGGCGGCAAAAAAACGCGGCTTTGGTTCGGTTGTGTCATGGGTGTCGTTAATTGGAATTATGCTGGGGGTTGCGACACTGATTGTCGTTATGTCGGTAATGGGTGGCTTTCACGATACGTTGTTGTCGCGTATCGTTGGTATGAATGGGCATGTTGTCGTTTATCACCAGGACGGGGCAATTTCCGACTATGATTATTTAATAGATAAAATGAAGCAGAGCAAGACCGTTGCAAATGCGACATCATCAATTGTTCCAATTGCCGAAGGTCAGGTTATGGTTACCGCACGTGGTAATAATTCGGGTGCGATGGTGCGTGGTATTCGTATGTCTGATTTGTCGTCCAAGGTTGCGATGGGAACAAAAATTTACGGCAAACAATTGTCTGATATCAAAGATGGCGAATTAGTAATTGGTTCATCGTTGGCACGGTCGTTGGGTGTTCACATGGGCGACAGTGTTTCGTTGGTTTCGGCAAATGGTGCCACCCCAACAGCGTTTGGAACAATGCCGCGTATTATGTCTTATCCGGTGTTAACTTCATTTTTTATGGGGATGTATGAATATGATTCAGGATATGTTTTTATGCCGATTGAAACCGCACAAAAGTATCTGAATCTGGGAAATTCGGTTACCCATATTGATTTGTTCTTGAAAAATCCCGCGGATACAGATGCGGTGCGTGAGGCATTGATATCAACGTTGCCGGAAAGTTTTATTGTTCGTGATTGGCGTGATTTAAATCGTGGATTTGTTGGTGCATTACAGGTTGAATCAAATGTTATGTTTTTGATTTTGATGTTGATTGTAATTGTTGCGGCATTTAATATCGTTTCATCGCTTGTGATGTTGGTCAAAGATAAATCCAAGGATATTGCGGTGCTGCGGACATTTGGTGTATCACGGCGTTCAATGATGCGTATATTTATTTTGTCCGGAACCAGTATAGGTGTCATTGGTGCGATGTTTGGAACGATACTTGGTGTTGTGGTTGCAATCTATATCGAACCAATCCGCAAATTTTTCCAATGGGCAACCGGGCGTGATTTGTTTCCGGCAGAATTGTATTATTTGTCCGAATTACCGTCCAAATTGGTGCCGACAACGGTTATTGGAATTGCGGTAATCGCAATCGCGTTGGCGTTTTTGGCGACAATTTACCCTGCGTGGAAGGCGGCCAATACCGACCCAGTAGAGGTGTTAAGAAATGAATAAAACAATTGATATATTATAATAAAACGTGCAAAATAACAACAAAGGTCGGAAAGCATAATGGCATCTATATTAAATTCTTTATCACGGGTGAAAAAGGGCGATGTTGTCCTGTCGGTGCGTGATATTAAAAAGACTTTTATCGAAGGTGGTCAACCGTTACATATTTTATCGGGTGGTGGTTTTGATTTGCATCGTGGCGAAATAGTTGCGTTGGTTGGGCCTTCGGGGTCGGGTAAATCAACCTTGTTACAATGTGTTGGGTTATTGGATAAACCATCTGGGGGCAGTATTTTGGTCTGTGGCACGCCCGTTCATGCCATGAACGAGGAAACACGCACAATGGTTCGCCGCAAAAAAATGGGTTTCGTTTATCAACGTCATAATTTATTGTCTGACTTTACGGCGGTTGAAAATGTTATGTTGCCAATGTTGGCAAATGGCATTGCCGAAGATGTCGCCTATGCCCGTGCGATGAAGTTACTAAAATCTGCGAATGTTGCACACCGTGCATCGCATTTGCCGGGACAAATGTCGGGTGGCGAACAACAGCGGACCGCGGTTGCACGTGCATTGGCAAATGACCCTGATATTTTGTTGGCTGATGAACCAACGGGCAGTTTGGATCCAAATCACGCAATCAGTGTTTTTGAATTGTTGTTGGATTTGGTTCGTAAAAACAAAATGGCGATGTTGTTTGTAACACATGATATGTCGTTGGCTAATCGTGCCGACCGGCGTATAACAATTAAAAACGGAATAGTTAAATAAAAAAACACAACGGGGGGAGAAAATGAAAAAAACAAACGATACACAAAAATTGGTTGTAAAACAGGTAAAACCAAAATGCTATATTTGCGGGCGTAGCGGGAAAATATATGCACTGATTAGTTTGGTTGGTATATTTGTATGCGGTGCGATGCTTGGTTGGTTTCAATCTAATTATGTAAACAAGAAAAATGCGGTCGAACCAGTTAAAAATATCGTTGTAGAACAAGAGGGTGAAAAATTAACACCGTGCCAGGTTCGTGAAGAGGCTTTGTTACGCCGAATTGGTGAGTTTAATCATTATGAAAATGCCAGAACATACGCAATGTTGGTAAAGATTGGATGTCCGGAAAATGTTGAAAAATACACCGGATTGGCGATAAATGAAAAACAAATTTCTGATGCGGAAAGTGCATTGGATAACAATGGTACTGATTACACAGTTCAACCAAATGACGCACCGTGTCTGGTTATTGAAAAGAATTTATTAAAACACGGATTGAGAAAAGATTGCGAATACTCAGGCGATGCGTATGAATGTTATGCTAACAATGCCCAGGTTTATGCCCAGACCGCCAAAGAAGGCTGTCCGGAACATGCCGAATTTTACAAACAACGTGCATTGGAACAGATTCAAATTTCCGATGGTATTCGACCACAAAATTTGCATAGAAATGCCTACGAAGGTCAAACTGTTAGCATTGTCAATGCGTATAATGCATTACAAATGAAAGAGCAGGCCAAAAAGTATTTGAAAAAGATTGAAAAACTGGTTGGTCCGGGTGTTGATTTCATTATGGAAATTCAACGCACTATCGAAGAATAAAACAAACCACAAAAGGGTCGGATATGAATTTGAAAATAATTGGACTAGCGGGACTGATGGCGATTGCAACATATCCGACATACGTTGTGGCCGACACCGAAACCCAGGAAGTCGATGAAATCGAAGAATTTGAAGATTTCGATGAATATGAAGAAGATTTCGAAGATGATTTTGACGATACCGAAGATTTCGATGAAATAAACGAAGAACCAGATGATGATTCTGTCGATGTTTCCGATACCACGGTCGGAACGCGTTCGGTTTTGAACGTAACGTGCCAGGAAATCGCCGAACAAATCAAAGATTTAGAAAAGAAAATAAAATCTGACCCGGAATTACAATCAAAACTGGATATGTTGAAACAGACACGAAAACGTCAATGTGGCCAGACCGGTCGTAATCGTCCTGTTCGTAATTATAACAATGTGGCCCCAATGCCAAAAGCCGAACCTGTTTCTGTGAACGTTGAACCAGAACCGATGCAGGCACCGGAACCCAAACCTGAAAAGCCAAAACTGACCAAGAAAGAAATGGCGGATAATCTGTCGCGTGGGTTGTGTGGTGATGGAACAAAACCAAATAAATTTGGTTGTTGTGCGGGTGAATCGTTCAAGGACATGGGGAATTTGAAATTCATGTGCTGTTCCAAGGAAAACAAAGACGATTGTCACGAACCATTGAAAAAATAAAACACCGCCCAATAGGGTGGCGTTTTTTTATGTTAAAATCACAAGATTAAAAATTATATCGCACCCCAAAAGTTATTTCGTGGGTTTTAACATTTGCCTTGTAATCAGTTTTTGATGTGCCGCCATATCGGTATCCTAAATCGAACGTCAGGTTTTGATTCAACGAATACGAAACACCGCCACCAATTTGGTATGAAAACAGATAATCAAAAAAATCTTCTTCTTCATAATAATTATAATAATCATTGGAAGCAATTACGTTTGTTGCGTTATAAACAAAACCGATACCGCCACCAACATACAACGCCAGATTGTTCACCAACCCAATATCATAATATCCGTTTAACATCAGCCCCAGTTGTGTATTTGAAACTTCATATTCCCAATCAATTTCAGATTCCGAATACGTTGCACCATCAACATATTTCATTTCGCCTTCGATACGAAAATCGTTTAATTTGACACCGTATGCCATACCGATTCCATATCCGGCATCAAATTCAGTGGTTTCATCAGACGATACTAAACTTGTCGCCGGTGCAAAAATTGCACGTCCCGCAAAATACGTTTTGTGTGGTGTTTTGTTGGAAATCTGGGTATATTCGCAATAGTGTTTAACGTAGCCGGCTGCATCGCTTGTTATACCGAATACCGCCAATGCACAAACCGTCCATAAATGTAAATTTTTCATACTCCCACCCCTTATTCTGAAAAGCCCATGGCCTTTAAATATGATTTTTCTTTTTCATACACCATTTCACAAGTGTATTCATCCGTGGCCTGGATATAACGTGTTTCGGATATGTTTTTTAATTTCAATGAATCTTCGATTGTAACGGCACAAACATCAACTTCCTTGATTCCATGCATGCGTGCGGATTCATCCAAAATTTCATCCACGGTAAGTTTCACACGGTCGAATTGTTTAACATGACACCCCGGACAGTTTTTATTTTCACCGCAGCCTGTGCCGGTTTCGTCATAATTATTTAATGTTCCTTTTGCATACATATTTGCAATATATTGATTTGAACAAATTGTTCCGGTCGTGCTACACGCGGAAAGAAACATAACACCAGATATAATATATTTTTTCATTTTATTCCTTTTTGGATTCAGATTATGACTATTTCGATTGAAAATAAAGCAAAAATTTCTTATTTCTCTTTGGTTAAGAAATATAAATCGGGTATATTTTGTTGTTTAGTTTTTTCGTATTGTTCGTATATTTCATCGGTAATTACGAACGTATCATCAAATATAAATTGATATCTGAACACACCATTAGTATTTAACAAAGATTCGACCGATTGCCGGGTTGATTTATCGCGTAATTTGAAAATGTTTAATCCGTGTAATTTTTCGTGTATGGTCATATTTTTTATCGAATCAAACACGCACCCCTGGCGACACTTGGACCGCAATTCAGATTGATTAAATTGTGCGGCACAATCTTCAATTGCATAGTCTAATTCACGCAATCCCGCCCCATAAAAATCATCAGTCAACAGTTTCAAATTGTTGTCAGGCAATTCGACATATATTTTTCCGCACAGTCGGTCCAATATGTTATTCATGATATAATCAGCATAGGGATTTAATTTCTTGTTATTCAATAACATTGAAATCCCAAAATACGCACCAGAACGACCATTTGGGGTTAAAAATTTATGATTTTCATCACAAGGCAACACCATTGCGGTATATCGAATACATGGTTCGTTTGCGGTTATATTATAAAAAACGCGACCAAATTCGTTATTTGTTGGGATGTTTAATAATTCATTACGAATGTTCGCCTTTGCCATTGAACAGTCCGCGGCATAACCATCACCCAAAACCCGACCAAAAATTTCCCTGGTGATAATACGTGTTTTCATACGCAGCCCCTTGGTTCCGCACTTATTTTACAGGAAAATAATCCACCAAGGCAACAAAAAACCACCCGATTGGGTGGTGTGATAACAAGTATGTTTATGAATGACAGTTTTGTTCGCACTCGGCTAAAGAACTGTAACAATGACTAATCGATGTATCCCAATTTCCATTGTGCAGGCAACAATTAGGGCTTTCCTTCCAGGACCCACAACTATAATAATCACACACTATGCCAGTGTTGAGACCATTATACCAAATTGTGTTTGTTGTGTCATCGCAATATAATTCAGGGGTCGGTTGTTGACCGCACGGGACACCAGTATCCGAACCGTTAACGTGTATCGTTTCAATTGTTGCACCAGATGCCTTTTTACATTCAATGGTTGGCTCAACCGCACATTCGGCACAGCATTTAATGCCAGGTATCTTTATGCATTTTTCTGGCGATGTTCCAAAATTACATTCGCTGCCATAGTTTGTTAAACCATATTCGTGTGTATAGTACAATTCGTCATTGTAACAGAATATATCGGCAATCTTTGTTGCTTGTAACAGTCCGATACCGCCTAAAACAGAATCTGGTGCCGTAACATTGTGTTTTGTCGTGGTGTCAATCCCCGTGAGTTTTGTTCCACGAATTATTTTTGCCGTATTTACAGCGTTCATAGTTCTTGCCGCTGTTTGGGCTTCGGCGATTCCTT
>JAFSST010000027.1 GCA_017450905.1 Alphaproteobacteria bacterium | reverse complement strand
GTTTTGTGCCGATTTAAATAATCCCGAAATACAAAGATTAATAGCGGAAAAGCAACAGAAGATTGCGACCCTGGAAAAATGCGGTAAAAAGGTCAAGGGATTCAAGATAGCGGGTATATCCACGATAGGCTTGACTGCGGTTGGTGTTGCGGGGAATGCGGTGTTGGCGGCCCAAAAATCCAAGGTGTCGGGCAAGTTAGACGATGCAAAAGAAAGTTTAAGCAAACAACAATTATTAAACGTTAATTCAAATAATAAACAACAAGAATCCCAGAAAAGTGATGAATCTGCCGATGTGGTAACCGCAAAAGTGGAATCGGAAACGGCACAACATGATAATACACGTGAAGCCCCTGGGGATTCTGAAACCCCAGATTTCCCGAATGTAACGGTTTCATCGGTTACAGACAAAAAGTTTAACAACCAGAGCAAACCATATATACCATACGATGAATTATACAGTAAACCTGACGTTACGCCCGATGAAAGCGGTCTGTTGTCAGTAGGGGATTATGAAAAGGTGGCATTGTATCAATCAGAGCAACACAGAATAGAATCAAATGCACGACCGGGTAACCCCGCAGAACACATACCAATGTTGGCGACAGCAAATCAAATGTTTACGAATGCGGAAAAAATGAAACAAGATTCTGAAAACCAGGGAATAAAATTGGCTGTTCCGATTATGGGGATAGAAACTGGGAATATAACCCGGGATGGCGTAGAAACAGCGGTAAAACAATCAAAAGAGTATGAGCAAGAATTAAAAAAACAATCCGAACAACAGCGTCAGGCGGAAAAAGATGCGGCTAAACAAGAACGCCGTGAACAAAGACAAACAAACAAGGAACAACGCCAACAGCAAAGAGAACAACGTAAAGAATCAAAACAACAGGAAAACACAAAACCGTCAAATTCGTATGATTCAGAAAAGTATCCTAAACCCGATGTTACGCCCGATGAAAACGGACTGCTGTCAGTAGGGGATTATGAAAAATTAAATCGATACCAAGAGAGAGAATATAAAATAAACAACGCTAAACCAAACAATCCTGCGGCACATATACCAGGTTTGAATATATTGCCACAAAATTCAAATAATTTAACCGTAAATGCACCGTTGGCGATTCCTGTGGCTGGTGTCGAGACAGTGAATACAACCCAGGAAAAGATAGACAATGCGATAAACGCGGCATCTGAATCACAACAGATTCAGCCCAAACAACAACAGGCAGCCGATGAAATAGATGTTTATAATCCGTTGGAAGTGTTAAGTTATAAATAATTTATAATCAAAAAGTATGTTTTTAGTGGTTAGTGGTTTGTGCCGCCTATGCGAGACAGGGGGATAATTCCCCTCTGACCCGTGGGGAATTAACACAACCCACTAACCACCCACTTTCCGCCTTTTTAATCCTTGCCTTTATGTTTGTTTGGGGGTATGATTGTGCGATATAAAACAAAAAGGAAGAGTATTATGGCTAACTTGATTGTTGATGGTAATTGGGCGGCGGCGGATGTTGCGTATCGTTGTGTGGATTTTGCGGCTATTTATCCCATTACCCCCAGCAGCACAATGGGTGAATTGGCGGACGAATGGTCGTTTCAGCATAAAAAAAATATATGGGGTGCAATTCCACAAATAATCGAAATGCAATCCGAGGCTGGTGCCGCCGGTGCAATGCACGGTGCGTTACAAATGGGGGCGTTGGCAACGACTTTCACCGCATCCCAGGGATTATTATTAATGATTCCAAATATGTATAAAATTGCTGGCGAACAAACACCGTTCGTTATGCATGTCGCGGCACGTGCATTGGCAACCCATGCGTTATCAATTTTTGGCGACCACAGCGATGTTATGTCGGTGCGTTCAACGGGTTTTGCATTGTTATCCAGTCATAATGTTCAACAGGCATCCGATATGGCGGCAATTGCACACGCGGCAACGTTGCGGGCACGTGTGCCGTTTTTGCATTTCTTTGACGGGTTCCGCACAAGTCACGAAGAATCACGTTTGATTCGTGTGCCTGACGATGTGTTGCGTAAAATGATTCCGGAAAAAATGGTTGCAGAATATCATAAACGTGGGTTAAATCCGGATAATCCGGCGATTCGTGGAACGGCACAAAATCCTGATGTGTATTTCCAGGGACGCGAAGCGGTAAATTCGTTGTATGAAAAAACACCCGAAATTGTCCAGGATTGTATGAATGAATTTGCGGAACTGACGGGCCGTAAATATAACTTGGTTGACTATTTTGGTGACAAAAACGCCGAAAATGTAATCGTTGCGATGGGGTCTGCGTGTGAAACAATCGAAGAAACATTGGAACATTTGCCGGCGGGATTTGGTTTGGTAAAGGTTCATTTGTATCGCCCGTTCCCGGTGGATGCGTTCCTGGCCGCGTTACCAAAAACCGTGAAACAGATTGCCGTATTGGACCGAACCAAGGAACCTGGGGCAATCGGCGAACCGTTATACCAAGATGTGAAATCAATCGTATCAGATAAAATCGCCGTATTTGGTGGTCGTTATGGTTTGGGGTCCAAGGAATTCAAGCCACGTGATGTCAAGGCGATTGTGGAAAATATGCTTTTGGGGACGTTGCATCATAATTTTACGGTTGGTATTGATGATGATTTAACGGGATTATCATTGAAAACAGACCCGGCGTTTTCTGTAGAAGATCCAAATTTCAAAACCGCGATTTTATACGGTATCGGCAGTGACGGCACCGTTGGTGCGGTTAAAAATATCGTAAAAATTGTTGGGGAAAATTCTGAATTATATCCGCAATCGTATGCGGTGTATGATTCGAAAAAATCCGGCGGATTGACCGCATCGCATATTCGTTTTTCGGATGCACCGATAAAGAGTCAATATCTGGTAGAGGTTGCCGATTTTATAAGTGTTTCTAATTTTATGATTGCCGAGCGTTTTGATGTTTTTCGCGGATTGCGTGCCGGTGGAACGGTTATGATAAATACTTCGATGAAACCGGATGTGGCGTTTGCGAATTTGCCTCGCGAAACCCAGGAACATTTGATGCGTATTCGTGCAAACGTGTATTTCTTGGATGCTAATACGGCGGCGGCCGAATTAGGTTTGGGAAATCGTATCAACACATTTATTATGTTGAACTTCTTTAATTTGACCCGGGTCATTGATCCGTCTGTTGCCGCGGATAGTGCCAAAACCGCAATCGAAAAAACATACAAGAAAAAGGGTATGGATGTAGTGCGTGCAAATTGGGCGGCGGTTGATAAGGCGGCCGAGTTTTTGCACAAATATGATTTGCCGTCATCGGTATCACAGTTTGCACCTGATTTTGTTCCGGCAATGACACACGATGCCCCAAATATAATTGCGGGGACTCTTGGTGAAATGGCGGCCGGACGTGGGGATGCGTTACCGGTATCTCGGTTTAAAATCAATGGTGATTTTGGGGCGGGACAATATCCTGTTGGAACGTCAAAATATGAAAAGCGTGCAATCGCATCACGTGTCGCAACGTGTGATATGTCTAAATGTATCCAGTGTGGCAAATGTTCAATGCTTTGTCCGCACGCGGCAATTCGTATCAAGGCATTGACCGATTCCCAGGTAGAACAAGCACGTAGCAACGGGATAACTGTTGTTCCAATGAAGACACCTGAATTGGGGGCGAATATGTATTTCACCATCAGTATTTCGCCGGCGGATTGCACCGGGTGTGGCTTGTGCGTAAAGAATTGTCCGGTTGGTGCGTTGTCTATGGTTGATGCGACGGATGTTTCAGAATCCCAAAAGGTGTTTGATGAAACGGTAAAGTTGCCGGATGTGCCGCGTGAAAAATTGAATTTGAATTTGCCGAAACATATCGAATTGTTACCGCACTATTTTGAATTTCCGGGTGCGTGTGCCGGATGTGGGGAAACGCCGTATATTAAAATGATGGCACATTTGTTTGGCGACCATATGGTTGTTGCAAACGCGACAGGTTGTTCGTCTATTTATGGTGGGAATTCGCCGACAACGCCGTGGACATGTGATGCAAACGGCCGTGGTCCGGCGTGGTCTAATTCGTTGTTTGAAGACAATGCGGAATATGGTTTGGGAATGCGTATCGCGTTAAATCAACGCAGGGATGTTCTGAAAGGTTTGCTGTTCGAATTAAACATCCCAAATGTTGAAGAAATGTTTGCGGAAAAAGATATTGAAAAACAACGCCAAATCAAGGAAACGCTGGCCCAGAAATTAAAGAATGTTGATTCGCCGTCTGCACGCCTGGCGGAAAGTATGTTAGGCGATATTGTTCAAAAATCTGTATGGATTGTTGGTGGTGACGGTTGGGCGTATGATATTGGCTATGGAGGGGTGGACCATGTCTTGCACAGTGGGGAAAATGTAAATATCTTGGTCTTGGACACCGAAGGTTATTCTAATACCGGTGGTCAACAATCCAAGGCAACCCCGTTTGGTGCCAGTATGAAATTCGCGATTGGTGGTAAAAATCACGCACAGAAAGATTTAGGTATGAGTGCCATGATGTCAGGGGCGTATGT
>JAFSST010000026.1 GCA_017450905.1 Alphaproteobacteria bacterium | reverse complement strand
CGCAGTCAAGCCTATCGTGGATATACCCGCTATCTTGAATCCCTTGACCTTTTTACCGCATTTTTCCAGGGTCGCAATCTTCTGTTGCTTTTCCGCTATTAATCTTTGTATTTCGGGATTATTTAAATCGGCACAAAACGCTTCAAACGGAACTATCGTCCCAACAACCAACATTATCGCAGGAATACATATCCGCGATATTAACCCGCAAGGGTTATTTCTCTCTCTCTCTCTCTCTCTAGATTTCTGCGGGTTTCCGGCGTTTGGTTCATGTTCGGCCTCTCCTTGTTTTTCCTGTCCGGTATTTTATCATATTTTGTGGTTGGTGTCTAGTGGTTTGTGTGTGGGGGGGGGTGACGAACCACATCACACTAATCACCCATCACACACATTTCCCACTTGAATTTTAATATATGTTTGCTATCCTGGACGGGACAAAGGAAGATTAAAATGGATAACACTTACACCGTTCTGGCACGCAAATATCGCAGTCAAGATTTCAAATCCTTGATTGGACAGGATGTTTTGGTTAAAACACTTACCACCGCTATTAATACTGGTCGTATTGCACATGCGTATATATTCACCGGTATTCGTGGAACCGGGAAAACCAGTACTGCACGTATTTTGGCCAAGGCATTGAATTGCACCGCCGGTGACGGTCCAACTGCAAATCCATGTGGTGTATGTGAAAACTGTCGTGCTATTGCCGCCGGGCAACATATTGACGTTTTGGAAATTGACGCGGCATCACATACCGGCGTTGATAATATGCGTGAAATTTTGGACGCTACACAATACCGCCCAACAAATGGTCGATACAAGGTTTACATCATTGACGAAGTTCACATGTTATCCGCCAGTGCATTTAACGCACTGCTTAAAACATTAGAAGAACCGCCTGCCCATGTCATCTTTATTTTGGCAACAACCGACATTCGTAAGGTTCCGGTTACTATTTTATCGCGTTGCCAACGTTTTGATTTAGTTCGCGTTCCGGTCGATACGTTAAAAAAACATTTTGCGTGGATTGCCGAACAAGAAAAGGTCGAATTATCCGATACCGCAAATGAATTATTGGCACGGGCGGCGGACGGTTCTGTGCGTGATGGGTTATCTTTGTTGGACCAGGCCATCGCACAAACTGGCGGCCATGTGGACGAAGCCGCCGTTATGGATATGTTAAAACGTGCGGACCGTGGGGTTGTGGTTGATTTTATGCAAACGCTTTTGTCGGGTAATGTTGCATCCGCATTGGCCAAAGCAGACGAGATTTATACAAATGGTGCCGATTTATCAATGTTATTAACCGATATGATGGAATGGACACATTGGGCAACACGTATGCACCCAACGTTACGTATATCTGGGACACAAAATACGCCGTATACGGCCGATCAACGCGAACGCATAAACGAAATCAATAAACACGTAACATTAAACACTTTGTCCCGTATATGGCAGGTTATGGTTGCCGCCGTCCCAGAAATGCAGGCATCAACAAACCAAAAACAATGTTTTGATATGTTGGTCGTGCGATTGATGCACATTGCTGATATGCCATCTGTGCCGGAAATTTTAAAACAGCAAAAAACCGAAACACCGACACCGGTATCAACACCGGCGGTTGACACGACCAAGGTTGAAAAACCAACAATCAAAACAGCAACTGATTTGGCCGATGCGTTACAATCAGCACGTGAAATGATGATGTATTCATATTTCACTAAAAACATCGAAGTATCAGAAATCGCAAATAACACTATTTGTTATTTTGACCGTGGCAACGATAACGATTTTCAACAACGTCTGGTTTTGTGGTTGAACAATAACACCGGGGCAAAATGGGTATTAAAGAAAATCGAAACATCCCATCAAAACCAAACAGTTAACGAACAAACAAAATCTGAAACTGTTGCGGACCCAATGGTTGCTGATGCGATGTCATTATTTGAAAACGCCGAAATTGTCGGCATATCCAAACAATAAAACCAAAGAGCAGAGAGAGATGAAATCAGAATCAGGTCGTTCATTAATAGAAATTGTTGGTGTGTTGGCAATAACCGCTGTTATGACCGCCAGTGCAATCGCAATATACAACTCTATACGCCGGAATCAGTCGAATACAATCGCATCCGCACAACTGCGTGAAATTGTAAAAAACACAAAATTACTGATGGAAATGCGTGATGATTATACGGGGGTATCGGTTGAATATCTGGTCAAGGCGGGGGCATTGGCAAATGACAAACCGCCAATAGGAACATCATGGTCAATTGATGTTGGCACGGAAAAAAACACATTTGTGATTAATCTGATGGGGCTGACCAGTGGCGAATGTGAATTTTTTGCCAATGCGGTTCCAAATTGGGCAACGGAAATGTTCGTAAACAAATACAGATTCAACGGATATTCCGATTGTTTTTCAACCGGCAACAATGAAATATCTTTTGTCATAGAATGATAAAAATAACAAAAATTATTTTTTCTGTTTTTACATTGGTCACGTTCGTGTCGTGCACACAATATCACAGTCCTGACCGCGAAACATGGCCAACATATCTGCGTGGTGCCAGTTTCACAGATATGTCTGATACCGCACGCATCGCCAAAAAACCTGTTTACCAGGGAACCGGCGGTCGAACAGTTGCCCAGGTTATGCCCCAATCGGCAAAAATGGAATATGGCGATAAAAATACAAATGATTCAAACCTGTATGTTAAATATATGGCTGATTTAGAATCAAAATTATATGATGAATTACGCAAACCTGGGATGTCTGTGCAACGTGCAGGGACTGATGTTGTCATTTTGTTGGTACGTGATGCGATTATGGAATTAAACGCCCCAGATATATCAGAAATCGGCGATGAAACATTGGGTATTATATCCGATATATTAAAAAAATACGATGCTACTTTTATCGAAATTGCCGGATATACCGATGCAATGCGTGATTCAAACGCCGCACACAGTTTATCACTGGATATGGCCGCACGTGCTGGTGTGTATTTTGCACAACACGGAATAAACACATCGCGTTTGTTTATCGTTGGACGTGGGGCCGCACGCCCAATCGCCGCCCAGGATGAAATTGGCAGATTGACAAATCGGCGGATTGAAATTCGTATTACACCTGTTCGATAAAAACGATAACTTTCTCTTTTACTTTATAAATTTTATTGCTATACTGATTTCGTTAACAAAAACAAAGGATGGAAAATCATGGTAAACAAAAACTCTAATGCCACAACACCGGCAACAAAAAAATACGCAAAAACTGGTATAATCATCGCAATAGTTATCGCAATTGCGGCGGTTGGTATATTCGCTTTGTCACGCATTGGCGGTAAAACTGTCAGTGTCGAGAAAGCATTAAGCGAAGTTTCAACCGATGCAGTAAACGGTGCTGATTTACGCATCGCGGTCGTTCGTATGGATGCAATTCAATCCGAGGCAAACGCATTGAAAGATTTGCGTAAACAGAAAGAAAACTATGAATCAAAATTACGCAACGAATTGACATCCAAGCAAAAAGCATTGGAAAAAGAAAAAGCAGAAATCGAAAAATCCCAAGACGTTCTTTCACGTGAAGCATTGCAACGCCGTGTTATGGATTATCAAACCAAGGTTACAAAATTACAACGCGATTTAACAGAACGTGCACAAAGTGTAGAAGCGTCTTATCAAAAAGCATTGGCAACAATTCAAGAAAAACATTTGGACCCACTTATCGAGGGCATAATCGCAAAGAAAAATTTGTCGTTGGTTGTTGACGGCCGTTTTGCACGTGCGGCATCAAATATCCCGAATTTAGATATTACAAACGATGTTGTGTCGGCATTGAATAAAAAATTATCAACAATCAAAATGGAAAAACCAAAGGGTTTTTAATCCTGGACTTTATACAAACACCCCGCCAAATAGCGGGGTTTGTTTTTTCAAAAAAGACCGTTTTGGTCAATATATTATTTCTCTTTTATTTTGTTTTTTTTGGGTTATAATGCAACCATGTTGAAAATTATAAAATCTTTGATGACACCCCGTGCCACAAAAACCACGGCCGGGGAATTGGCCGAAAAATTCGGTCTGGAATTACGTGGAAAACCCGAAACTGTTATTTCCGGAATTGCACCTATTGCGGATGCACGCCCCGGGCAATTGGCGTTTTATTCAACCGAACAAAACAGCAACGCATTTAAAATTTTGCCTTTGACGGTATTGGAAAACACGCGTGCGTCTGTTATTTTGGTTCAACCTGAAATGGCATCACATGCCCCACGTGGTGCAACGTTGTTGGTCTGTACCAGTCCACGCGGTGAAATCGTCAAAATCCTTGGCGAGATTTATCGTGAAAAACCACGTTTTGGTATATCCAGACGTGCAAACATTGAACGCGGGGTCTTTTTCCGCAATCGCAGGACTGTTTATGTCGCACCATTTGCCACGATTGAACGTGGTGCGGTAATAGAGCCAGATGTAAAAATATATCCGGGTGCATACATTGGCCGTAATGTAACAATTGGTCGCGGCACGGTTATTCATTCGAACGCACACATTGAAAATGCAACCATTGGTGCCGAATGTGTAATCCACAATGGTGCATCAATTGGCAAGGACGGGTTTGGTTACACCCGCCAAAATGGTCATAATGTTTTTATTCCGCATGTTGGACGCGTGGTATTAGGTAATCGTGTTTCCGTTGGTGCGAACAGTTGTATTGACCGTGGGGCTTTGACCGACACAACCATTGGCGACGGAACCAAGATAGATAATCTGTGTCAAATTGCCCATGGTGTTGTGATTGGTGCCGAATGCTTTTTGGCGGGCGGCGTTGGTATTGCTGGCGGTGTAACGATTGGCGACCGTGCATTACTTGCGGGACACGTTGGTATTGCGAACGGTGTAAAAATTGGAAACGATGCGGAAATCGGTGCAAACAGTGGTGTTTTTCGTAATGTTCCAGATGGACAGAAACACATTGGATATCCAGCGGCCCCAGGAACAGAATTTTTACGCCACTATGCGTGGTTAAAAAAGCACGTAAATAACGACTAGGGATGAAAAGATGATAGATGCAAAAGAAATAGAAAAAATAATTCCTCATCGTGGTGATATGCGTTTAGTCGATGAAATTCGTGAAATAACCGACACAACCGCCGTTGGCATAAAACATGTTACGGACCACGAATTTTGGTGCAGCGGTCATTTTCCTGGTCATCCAATTATGCCGGGGGTTTTAATTGTCGAGGCGTTGGCCCAAACCGCGTGTTTCACAACATTAAATCGCATCGGTAATAACAACGGAAAAATACTTGGATATTTTGTATCTATTGAAAAAGCACGTTTTTCACGTATGGTTGTCCCCGGCGACACTTTGGAATTACATATTGAAGAATTGGGTTCAAAAATGACAATGTACAGGTATTCTGGGACCGCTGTCGTTAACGGGGTAAGGGCTGCATCGGTTATATTTTCTGCGATTATGGACAATGGCGAAAAATAAAAACACCCATTTGGGTGTTTTTTTATATATGTATGCCGAAACAAAGCCTGGCAAATTCGCCGATAAAAAATGCGACAATTGTTACGACACTGCATATTATCAACATTTCCAAAAAATGCGGCCAAAATGATTCCGAACGCAATCTGGATTTCAACATATTAAACAACACTATTATCAATACAGCGATTGCATACGTAATTCCCATCGCATAAAAAGAATTTCTTATAAAACAAAACGGTAACAACAGCAACGCCGATGTCAAAACATACGCCAACCCGGTTGTTAACCCTTGTTTTGTGGCATATTCTGATTTACCGTTCGCCTTTTCTGCAAGGTATTGCGATGCCATCATTGAAAGCCCCGCCGCCACAGATGCGATTATACCGGTCAAAATAATCGTATAATTATTTACTGATGCAAATACCAAACCTGCGACCAATCCCAATGTGGACACCAACGCATCGTGCATTCCCAAAACAATCGCACCCAATGAATTATGTTTGTTTATCATTTTATATACCCCCTGCGAAACATATTACCCCCGAAAAAATTGGGGGTAATACAAGAAACAAATCTTATATAAATTTTACCACGTTGGTGCGTGAGAACCCTCTTTGACAATTGGTTGTTCATCTTCCCATACGGACAAACCTGTTTTCAAATCGGTCAATGTTAATTGCAGATAGTATTCTACACGCGTATCAACAGACGAAAACCACCCAGATTCCAATTTCAAATTACGTTGAATCATTTTACCAGACAACGACATATTTGGTGCAACCAATGTTCCCTTTTGTGCGATTGTCGAAGAATCATATTCCGCATTATCGCGTGTTTGACGCATTGCGTATGTTGTTTCATCTTCGGCGGCCTTGTTGTTACGGAAACTGGTTGCGACCTGGGCACGCCCAGAATTTACCAATGTTGAACGAATCTTTTTGGTTAAAATATCTGTGTCGAAACGTTGCATCGTATCGTTTTTAATAGTCCCCATCGCAATAACAGGATTTTTAACACGTGAAAAAGCACCACTGGTCAACATCGATTTAGTCATTTTTTCAGCGGTTGATGTCCAATCACGGTATTCCAATTCCATAACATTTTGCATGGCAGATACTTCCTGGGCGTTATCCAAATCGACAACACTGGTTCCGCCACACGCCGCCAACACGGCACATAATGCAACAGACATTATTCTTTTCATATTTTCCCCCTTGGTTTTATTTTTTTAATTTTATTACCTTGGTATCATATTTGTTTTTCCCAACACGAACATAAACCAGATAATTATTTCCATCGTTCGGGACAGACACCTGTGATATAAGATTACCATTTGATGTTAAATCAATCAAGCCGCTTTTATTTTTTTGCACACGCATAACCGATATGTTTTTGGGTAACGTAACCCATGTCCTGATATCGGCATTTGTTGTAATTTCCGAATAAGCGGTTGACAACAACCCCAGAATTGGTGCGACACTGTTTTTTGAATTATATACCGATGATTGTAACGCCATACGTGCCACCGCAGATGTTAACGCACGTGCCGTATCATTTATCCTGTATTCGTTGTATTCGGTCATAAACATCGCATCAACATTTGCTAAATCCTGGGCGGCATCTATTTTGATGGTGGAATTAAAAAACTTTGGTTCGGATGTTGCCACCGTAACCATTGATTTAACATCCCCCGAAACAATCGGCAAACTGACACGCTTTTCAACCAATTTTGGTGCGAAACCATCTTCGATAAACACCCACACGGTATTATTCGGAACCGTTTCTTTTTCCGCATATTTTAAATCAGACGCAATAAAACTGTTATTAGGCATCATCCCAGACGCACGTTTCAAATATGTTTCCGCATCACTAAATTCGCCGTTATTCAAAAAGTAAATTCCCGACAAATACATCAAGGCCGGATTCATAATATCACGATATGCCGTCCATGTCGTGTTATCTGATTCCAAAGCACGATTCAATTCAGAATGTTTTAATAATTCTTGTTTATTGTTTTCTATGGTTTTGGCATAGGCACGCGACATATCTTGCTGGCGTGCATATGATTGGTTTATTATGACACGTGCATCGTCATATCTGGATTCGGCCAACGCCATCCACAACTGATAATACGACACGAACAGCATATCCATCATATATGGCCGATATTCGTTTACATTTGCCCCGAATAATACACTTGTGGCTTCACGGGAAAAACTTGCCCGTGTTACATCCGTATTTCTTTTGTTAAATTCTTCGTATGCGGCATCAGCAGACGAATAATCCATTGTGTGAAACAATGAATCCGCCGTAAACAATAAATCCAGATTATTTTTATTTGAAAAATCTTTATCAATCTCGTTCGTCCCCAGGAAATCATTCCGCACAGAATCCAAATGTCTCTCGACCGTCATCGCACAACCAGATAACAAACACAACGTCAATAAAGAACAACAAAACCTGAACATCGTTATTATTTATTTTCCGGAACCAGTTCTTTTAATTCCTTGGTTTGTGGATTATAAAAACGTGGCGTTCCCGCATATTCCAATATCGCATGATGTGTCGGTACCAAAAATTCCGGCAAAGGCGATGAACGACCCATTTTAATATAAGTGGACAATTTTGGATCAGCATAAGCAAATCGCAATTCACCCTTAATCGGTCGATGATACCACCCCTCGTAAAGAATAAGGACCTCGCCCGGTTTATCATCCTTGGCATCTTTTAACTTCAAAATATCATATTCACTGAACAAAGGTTCTTCTTTTGGAACTTCGACCTCTTTGCCGTCCGCACCTTTTTCTTTTTTCATTGTGATTTTACGTGGCATCATTTCCGCAAAACGTTTTGCCGTGTCAATATCATTTTGTCGCAAAACGACCTTGGCCGCGGTTGTTGATATCAACGTAGATGCCGCATCATTTCCGTATTTTTCCGCTATTTGGTGTAAATCCTGACCAATGAACAAATAGGAAATTTTTTGACCACGTCCAACATCAGGCCCCTGGATAACAGCCTGCAACTTTTGCATTTTCGGCATTTCGTCCAACAGGAACAACACCGGATACGGCCCCATTTTTTCGCCACTGCGTCCAACGTGTTCCGGCGGATTTGCCAACAAGAAATTCGACATAGTTTCAATAAATATCGCGGTAATCGGATTTAATGCCTTGGCATCAACCATATTAATAGACAGATAAACCGTTACTGGTTTCATCTTGCCATCAGCCGGGTCAATCATCCCACGCATATCAGAAAAATGAAAATCCGAATGAGATGTTCTGTTCCGAACAGCCGCGTTTCTGAATATCGCCAAGCCCGTCAAAATTGTCGACAAAATAGAACCGCGTTCCGTTGACGGCGTATTTGCCAATTTGGTAAGTTCCGCCACCGCACGGTTTGAATAAGAAAACGCACGTGCCTCGTTCACCGCCGCATCCAACCAATCTTTTAATGGGTCCGCCATCATAACGGTCTGGTCGCCCTGCTTTTGACGTTCCGCCAAATCATTTGCAACGGCGATTTGTGCCTCGGTAATCCAATCCAACATCATAGAAAAAGATGCCTCTTTGCCCAACCATGCCGATGGTATATTCGCCCACGAACCAACGTGGACATAATTCATTGCGTTTAATTCACCATTTTTAATCAATGCCTGGGCGGCAAAGGCATTTGGGTCATTTACCATTGAAAAATAATAGTCCGATAAAACCGCCGCATCTTGGGCATCAAATGTCCCAGATTGCAAACGCGAATAGAAATAATCATCGGCCTTGGCACGTTCAATTTTGGAAACAATAAATTGAATAAATCCCGCCAATCCGGCACGTCCAGATTGTGTCCAGTGGGGGTCGGCACTGCTGCCCACGGCATCAGGCACCAACACATCGCAAATATAGTCAACATACAATTCGCGTTGTTCGACACTGAACGGGATATGTCCCGGCGACAACGGATTCCACGATGGATAATAAATTCCCTTGTCTGGTTCGTCTTGACCACCCCAATCCATAATAAACACCGGTCCCTTGGTTGCACGATAACCACTGGAAGCCTTGTCCACTTCGGGTTTAGGGTCGTTTATAATCATAGAAACATCATCACATTCAAAAATGGTCGGCAATACAACGCCCTGGGTTTTACCGGTTCCCGGAGGTGCCAAACACAAAACCGATAATGTTTTAGGCAATTTCAAAGGTTTTTTCTTGAAATACCCCAAAACCATCATAAAACCATCAAACAAGCCCATTTTTTTAACATCTTCTTCGTTCGCAACACGTGAAGATTTTTTATCGTACTTGTCCTTGCCATACGGATTAAATTCCTTTTTCAGCGTTTCATCGGTCAAAATAAAAAACGCAATTATCGGCAACAGCGGAACAATACACGCATAATCAGGATTCATAAAACAACGAACAATCCAATCTGGGACCGATGCAATCGCAGAAAAACCAAACGTATGAAACAAATTCGACAGATACACACGTATCCACGTAAATGTCGCCGGCGACCAACCATACCGCCAGATATGTTCAAATATAAATGAAAAGCAAAACACAACCGCACATATTAACCAAACCGTAACAGTCCAACGCAAAACCCAAAAAGTTTGTGCCATTGGTGTTTGTTCGTGTTCCTCGTAAGCACTGGATTTGAATATATTCAAACCCTTGCTGTCTTTTCCTGCGGATAAAATCTTGAACTTTTCTGCCATTGTGTTATGATTATATCAGAAAATTTAACAATTATAAAGTCAGGAAATTTCTTTTTATGAAAAATATACCAAGAATTTTTATTGACCAGGAAATAAAATCAAACCAAATCGTTGCGATTGATAAATCATTGTCTCATTATCTGACGCACGTGATGCGAACAAAAAAATGCCTGTGTTTCAACAGTGGGGTTGAATTTTCCGCAAATTTGGCGGATGATGAACGTTCCCTGATAATTGGCGAACAAACGAATCATTCTGACCCATCGGGCGATATTAAATTGATGTTTGCACCAATCAAGCGATTGGATGATATGTTGAATATGGCAACCCAAATGGGGGTCGCCTGTTTTCAACCGGTTATCACCGAACGCACCGTTGCACATCACATAAATTGGGAACGTATGAAAAAAATAGTTATCGAGGCCGCCGAACAATCGAATCGTAACAGTGTTCCCGAAATACGCCAACCAATTAAGTTTTCAGACTTAAACCTGTCAAACATTTGCTTTGCAGATGAACGTGTTGCCTATGGTCGTCCGGCCTGTGCAATACCAACGGATGCAAAATCGATACTCATTGGTCCCGAAGGCGGATTTTCAGATGATGAATTTTCGGCACTGGATTCGGCGGATGCGTGCGGGATATCATTGGGAAAAACTATTCTGCGTGCCGAAGTTGCCGCGGTTGTTGCAATTGGAAAGATAACACAATGAAAATACGAATCGCAAAATTTATCGCTGATGCCGGTATCGCATCACGCCGCAAAGCCGAAGAATTAATTGCACACGGTGCGGTTGCCATCAATGGTGCGGTCGCGACAACACCGGTATTGTTCGTTGAAGATTCGGACATCATAACCATCAACGGGAAAAAGATAGAAAAACGAACCGATACAAAATTATACGCTTTTCACAAGCCTATCAATACAATGACAACCACGGCGGACCCACGCGGACGTAAAACAATATACGACATATTACCGGCGGAATATAAAAACCTGAAATACGTTGGACGATTAGATTATAAAACAACCGGATTATTATTGATGACAAATGATGGGTTGTTGGCACGAAAATTAACCCAGCCTGCTTCAAACATTCCACGCACATACATTGCCGATGTTAACGGAAACAATATGTCAAAATTGGACAAGGCCCGTTCGGGTGTAACCATTGATGGAATAAAATATCGCCCAATGAAAATAGAAGTTATGCCCACAAAAAAATTACGCATCACTGTAACCGAAGGTAAAAAGAATGAAATCCGCATAGTTTTAAAACATTGTGGATTGCCGGTCAAAACCCTGCACAGAACCAGTTTCGGGCCAATAAGTTTGAAAAATTTACCCGTGGGAAAAATTATTCAAATCGAACAAAAAACAATTGACGAGTTAACAAAAAACCTTCTATAATCTTATCAACGGAAGGGAGTTTTACATGAAAAAAAACATCATCAAAAAACAAAATAAAAAGGTCGTTGCACCACGTGGTGTCCAGGTTAAAACATCTGAACGCACAGCCAAAACCAATTGGTCGGTTTCAATTTATGTTTATTGGTTTATAATTTTGTTCTTTATTGCGGCAACATTTTATATCTTGGGACGCAGTCATAATACAAACATCAAATCACAAAACAACGAAATTGTTGAAGAAACCTTGATGCAGGCAAACGATTATTACATCCGTGGCAAAAGTGAAATTTTATCCGGAAATATCGAAGATGCTATTGCTGATTTAACAACGGCAATCGAAACAAACAAAAACGCAATTGATGCCTATATCCTGCGTGGGGAAGCGTATATGCAAATCGGCAATTATCAAAACGCAATGAACGATTTCAATGCGGCGTTGGAAATTGACGATAAAAACTCTATCGCATATTATGACCGTTCGTTATTAAACACACGTGTTGAAGATTATACCGCGGCAATGAACGATATTAACAACGCATTGGCAACATACGCATCTAATCCGAACGATGTTTTACAGATGCGTGATTTGTATGCGAAACGCGGCCAATTGAACCTGTGGTTAAAGAATTGGGAGGGTGCGGTTGCCGATTATAAAAACTCGTTGGCACGTCCCGAAGGTGTCGTTACACCGTCCGTATATGCCGAACGTGCCGAGGCATACACGGCACTTGGTGAATACCAAGAAGCCATCAATGATTACACATCGGCAATTCGTGTAATTTCTGAACAAATCCAGGGTGCAACATCATCCGAACAAAAAGAAGACCTGTCAAATCGTGCGATGACATATTTTGAAAAGTCTGCGGCATTGAATTTGAACATCGGTAATGTTGCGTCTGCTCGCAGCGATTTAGAAGCAGCCATCGCAATTGCTTCTTCGTTGAACGATGCGGAAACAATGGACCGTTTACAGAAATTGATTTCCGAAATGTAAATCGATTTTGATACATCAAAAAACGCCCATCCGGGCGTTTTTTTTATTACCATTAAAACGTTAGCCGTAATCCCGCCGATAAAAATGGTTCGTGGCGTGTTATGCCCAGTGAAGACCACACATCAACAAACTTGGAATACTTATACCTGAACGATGCAACGACCGTATTATCGACATATTCGTCCGCCCATGAATGCCATATACCCGTATCGGATAAAACATAGGACAACGACAATGTATAATTCAACAAATCATAACTGACCCCCGCACCGGCGGCAATACCATCAGTAGTAACAAAACCTGTTGGGTTTTCATCATAAACCGCACGTGCGTTCAACCCGAAAATCCAACTGTTATATTGAACATTTAATCCGACCGCAACCTGGGCCCGCCAATCCGCCGTTGTTTTTGGCGTAAAAGTATCACTTGCATAATCATCCAAATCATTCAAGAAAGATGCCGCCAATGACATCGCTGTTTTTGTTTTGCCACGCGACTGTTTCAGTTTTATTCCGGCATCAACACCAAAATCATATTCATCGGTTAATCCCGATACCGAAACCCCATATTGCGAAACAGAATTTGATGCGGACACCACATTTAACCGCACCGCTTCGTGGCCGGTTGTCAAAACAGTATTTGCAATAACCGGACCATCGGAACCTATCTTTTTATAAATCCACGAATTTTCATTTAATTTTAAGCCACCAACATCCGGCAACCCCAATCCCAATTTGTGTGCCACCGATTCTGTGAAACCGGCCTCTATACGGCCAACACCACGCCATTGCCAAAAACCAAAGGCCTGGTGAAACCATTCTTTTTCATCCAACGCGGTTGCGTCCATAACATATACCAATCCAAACGTGTGAACATTTGACGGGGTGTATAAAGCCTGGGTCTTGATGGAAAAATCACCCAGAAATATAGGCTTTTCGGTTTCAATAAACCCGGCCGTTCCATATCCATTTAATCTGAAATCAAAATCACCAACCTTTTGTGATAACGCGTATGCAGATTGTAACGACAAAATCGTTGCAACCGATGTCAATATCCCAAACGACACCCTTTTTATTCTAGTCGACATCTTTTTTCCCTGTGCTTTCTTGTAAAATCGCCTCACGCAATTTATTAAACGCACGTTCTTCTATTTGACGCACACGTTCACGTGAAACACCGTATTTTTTTGATAAAACCTCTAACGTTTCGGTTGGGTCTTTTAATCGGCGAGCAATTAAAATTTCGCGATCACGGTCGGACAAGTTAGCCAAATGTTTTTTTAACAGTGCATAACCACGTTTGCGAAATTCCCTGCGTTCAATATCATCAACCACCGAAACACGTTCATCGGACAAATTTGATAATAAATCAATACTGTCAGGTTCACTGTTGTGTGCCGGTGCATTAAGCGACAAATCGCGTGCAACCACACGTGTCGACATACGTTTTACATCATCGGTTGGAACCTTCAAATAATTAGCAATTTGTTCGGCCTGGTCATCGGACAGGTTACCGTTCATAATGCCCAATGCACGCTTTGCCCGTGCCAGGTTAAAGAACACACGTTTTTGATTCGCCGATGTTCCTATTTTCACAATAGACCAATTGTTTAATATGGTTTCATATATCTCGGCCTTGATCCAAAACATTGCATAGGTCGAAAAACGAAAACCTTTTTCCGGGTCAAATTTTTGTAATGCCTGCATCAGGCCCATATTACCACTGGCAACTAAATCCTGGACAGGGATGCCATAGTTTTTGAAATCGTACGCAACCGACACAACCAAACGCAGATGACTGACCAATAACTTTTCCGCCGCGACATTATCATGATTTTTAACCCATTTTGTCGCATAATCATATTCCTGGTCCGCGGTCAATATCGGGAATTGCTGAATCATCCGAATATATTGGGTTAACCCAACATCATCCGACCCAAAAGGAACAATTCCATTGGATGTTTTTGCAACCGGTAAAGCGTTCTTGATTTGTTTCGCCATTATGTTTATAGTATAGCAAGAAATTAGAATTTTTCAAGACACCATATAAAATACAGGAGAATATCCCATGGCAACGATTTTGGAAAGAAACAAAAAATTAAAACCCCAGAAAAAAACTATGCAGGAACACGCCGAAGACGCACTGTATCGCGAAGTATGGGAAGATGTGAACAATGAAAAAACACAAAAATTTTTGAAAAAATATGGGAAATACATGATTGCGGGTGCATTGATGATAATGCTTGTAACAATCGCAATTCAATTTGGTCAACGGGCACATCGTGCGGCAAAATTGGCAACTGCGGCAAATTATGAAACCGCGTTGGCTAATTCTGATGCAAATGCATTGGTTGGAATTTCAAAAAATGCACACGGTGCCACCGCTGATTTGGCATTGTGGAACGCATATCTGTTAAGTAACGATGAGAAAAAATTGGACGAATTGGCACAAAATGGAAAAACTCGTGATTTTCGTGATTTGGCGAAAATCCATCTGGTTGGTATCCGTGGGGACAAAATGACGGCCGATGAATTAGAAAAATTCTTGTCTGATTTGAATACCAAAAGTTCGCCATTTTATTACACCGCGTGTTTAACCATCGCACAAAAGTATTTATCGGTGGATGACCGCGAAAACGCAAACAAGTGGTTGGATAAAATCATAAACGATTCAGATGCCCCGGCAAGCATAAAATCTGATGCGGAAACATTAAGGTAAAATTATGCGTAAAACACCATTTTTATTGTGTGCATTTATCGCCCTGGGTGTGTCGGCATGTGACAAGCACGACCCGATTTTACCCGGGGAACGCAGTGCCATATTCGAAGGCTCGCAAATAAAAATGATTGACCAGCCCGTGCCAAATTTGCCGACAGAGTTAGCCGAAAACCCGGCGGTGGAATGTCCGTATAAACTGGATTCATCCAATACAATTTGGAATGGCGAAAAACGGATATTTTCCGGGTTTGCCACAAATAATTCTGTTGCGGTGGAAAAGCCTGTTTTGTGTCGCGGGGAATTTGTGTATGCGGGGCTGTCGACCGGTGAATTGGTCAAGGTTAATACACGCAACCGTCAAATCGTATGGATTGCGGATATTTTTCGCCAAAGCAATATGACCGGTGGTGCATCCGTGTTGGACATTATCGCACCAATCCAGACAAGTGGCAATTATGTGTATGCGGCGGGAATGGGCGGTGCTTTTTGTAAAATTGCCGATAAAGACGGAAATAAAATGTGGTGTTTAGACATAAATGTCGAAAAACCATTTATAATCGCAAATGATACGGCCTTTGTATTGGATACGGATAAACAACTTTACGCAATACGATTATCAGACGGTTCCGTGTATTGGAAAAATTCGGTAAAAAAATCTGGGACACCGAAATACAAATCTAAAACTGTCATTATCAGGGCCGAAAAATTCGATGCCGAAAATGGTAAACTGATAAAATAAAAAACGCACCAAATGGTGCGTTTTTTATCAAACCCCTATATCAGACACGACAATGCGGCACCAGTGTTTTTTACCAAAAACCAACCGATATGATAGTCGGTCAAATAAACCGTCAACATAAACAGTGCAAATATGCCAACCACAAGAATAACCGCAATACGGCGACCGTGCATACAATAATACGCAATGTTATAAAACAAGAATAACACGTAAATGTCGCCAATCAAACTGATTACCCACAGCGATGCACAGTTAAACGCCAACGCATTTAATACCAACAAAACAGGATAGATAAAAAATATCGATGCCAATCCCTTGATTGCGATTTCCCAATCGCGTTCACCACCGGTTATTTCGGAAACCAACATCATCAACCCACCGCCAACAAACAATAACGCCACCGCCAACACAGGAACAACTATGAACGCCGAAAAAACCGACCCTAATGTTATTGTTGCCCCACCAATTAAACGCATTGCCAGAACCAAAACACCGCCAATCAATCCGTAGATAAAGGCCTTTAACATAGATTCTTCCATATCGCCATCTGCAACGATTTTTGTAAAAAAGCGTTTTGGGTTCATAATCACATCACGAACAGATTTGTACCATTTCTTTATTTTTTTCATCATGGGCGTATCTCCTGATTTGATTATTTATATTTTTGCTTTATAATTACAAAAAATCAATGGAAAAAATATGATAAAAATTACTATTGCTGGCCGGCCAAATACCGGAAAATCAACATTATTTAACGGTCTGACGGGGACACGTGACGCATTGGTCCACGACCGACCGGGTGTTACACGCGACACAATATACGGCACGATTGCCGGGCATCCGGAATACCAGATACGCGACACCGCCGGATTGGAAAACGAACGTGATGGCATCGCCGCCGCATCAACTAATATGGCAATGGACGCTATTTCGGGGGCGGATGCGATTTTGTTTGTTGTCGATGGTCGTGTCGGTTTGATTCCAGAAGATATCGAGTGGGCAAGATTGGTTCGGCGTAAAACGCACGCACCTGTTTTGTTGTTGGTTAATAAATCGGAATCTTCGCGGCGTATGGCGGACACACATGATTTCTATAAATTGGGGTTTGGTGAACCGGTGTTGATTTCCGCCGAACACAAATCAGGGTTTGATTCTGTTTTTAAATTTTTGGAAAAAATCAAGCCAAGCGATGAATCACCCACAACATTAAATTCGGATGACAAACGTATAAAAATCGCTGTTTTGGGTCAACCGAATGTTGGCAAATCGACCTTTGTGAACAAGGTGCTGGGCGAAAATCGTCAAATCGTAAAAGACGAACCGGGCGTAACACGCGATACGGTCAAAATACCAACCAAATTTTATGGTCGAAACATTATACTGATGGACACCGCGGGATTACGCCGCAAGGCAAACGTTCGGGATGATGTCGAAACACTGTCCGCACTAAAATCATTGGATGCGATTGAAAAATCTGATGTTGTGATTTTGGTTGTAGATGCCACACGCGACATTGAAAACCAGGCATTGGGTATTGCGGCACGCGTATATGATGCGGGGAAAATTTTATGTGTTGCGTTAAACAAATGGGATTTAATTCCTGAATTTGAACGCGATGAAAAATTGTTACGATTAAAGCATCGTTTTTCAAATTCATTTCATCAAATTATAAAACCTTTGATTTTGGCAATTTCGGCCCAGAAAGGAACCGGTGTCCAAAACCTGTTCAAACGCATTTATGAACAGTGGGACATTTCAACCGCAACCGCCCCAACCAGTTTAATCAACAAAATAGTTGGTGAATTGGTCGAACGCCGTCAACCGCCTATGTCACGGTTGAAACGCCCAATGAAAATAAAATTTGCATCACAAACCGGTCGTCATCCAATGAAGATTACGATTAATGTTGGTGGTGCATCGGATATACCTGAATCTTATACACGATACTTGCGGCGTGGATTGGCAACGGCATTAAAGTGGGAACATTTGCCGGTAACCATTGAATACACTAAATCCGAGAATCCGTTTGATTAATATAATTTCTAATACCAAAAGGGGTTAAATATGAATAAAAAACAAAATGCATTGAAAATTAAAAGTATGTTAATAGCCATATTGATGAAACAGTCTTTCAGGGCAAAAATTATGAAAACCCAAACCATAGACCACAAAAATTTTGATTATTTGCCATTAAAAAATGTTTCTTTGATGCCTGTGCATATCAATGTATCTGACCGCAAGAAAAATGGTTTTGATATATTCTGCTATATTCACCCTGTTTCTGGGGCATGGGGGTTTGAATTGAAAATCAATGGCAAACGGTGTGATGCGTTATCCCAGGATGATTTATCAGATATTTATAAAACGGCATATAATCGCGTATTTCTGAACAATGTTATAAACAAATCTGATGAATTTGTGAATTATTTACAAACCGTATTAAATCCGAAACTTAAATAGAAAATGGGGCAAACGCCCCATTTTTTAACATATAATTTACAATTCTGCTTTTATTTCCTGGACCTCGTAGCATTCGACACGATCGCCTTCTTTCAAGTCATTGTACTTGTCAAAACTCATACCAAATTCTACCCCCCCAGAAACTTCTTTGACCTCGTTCTTTTCACGGCGTAATTCGCCAATTTTGCCGTCATAAATAACAACATTGTTACGCAACAAACGAACAAAGGCATCTTTCTTTATCACACCTTCGGTCAAACGGCAACCGGCAACACGAACGCCCTTGCCAACCGTAAACAGTGCGATAACATCGGCGTAACCGATAAAGTTTTCTTTGCGTTCAGGTGCCAATTTACCGGACAAGATTTCCTTGATTTCATCGGTAATACGGTAAACAACACTGTGGTAACGAATATCAACACCACCCGCACGTGCCATATCACGAACCGCCGCATCGGCACGAACATTAAATGCAATCACAACCGCACCCGATGCCGTTGCCAAACGAATGTCGCCTTCGGTGATTTGACCAACACCGGCCGACAAAATTTCAACCGCAGCCTTGTCTGTTTTTATGCCACGCAACATATCTGTGATGGCTTCGACACTGCCCTGAACATCGGCACGCAAAACAATTGGCAATGTTAATTTTTTATCGCCTGTTTGCTTTGCGAACAATTCTTCTAATGAAGAACGTTTTATCGCATTCGCCTTGTCTTTGGCTTTTTGGATTCGCCACGATGCAACTTCGCGACATTGTGCCTCGGTTTCCATAACATTTAACTGGTCCCCCGCCGCCGGCACAGAATCCAATCCCAACACCATAACAGGTTGGGCAGGTTTAACCATTTTTACGCGTTCACCGTTTGATGTTATCAAACCACGAACACGACCAAATGTTTCACCAACAACAAACACATCGCCTATCTTTAATGTTCCCTGGCGGATTATAACCGTTGCAACCGCACCCAAACCTTTTTCCATTTTGGCTTCGACAACTGTTGCAACCGCCGGCATATCAGGATCTGCACGCAAATCTATCATTTCGGCCTGTAATAAAATAGCCTCTTCTAATTTATCCAAACCAATCTTTTTTGTTGCAGATATTTCAACGCATTGAACATCGCCGCCCATTTCTTCGACTTGGACTTCTTGCTGTAACAAATCGGTTTTAACGCGTGTCGGGTTTGCTTCGGGTAAATCAATTTTGTTAATTGCAACAATAAAAGGCACCTTGGCGGCACGAATATGATTTATCGCTTCGATTGTTTGTGGCATAATCGAATCGTTTGCCGCAACAACCAAAACAACGATATCCGCCATCTGGGCACCACGTGCACGCATCGCAGTAAATGTTTCGTGTCCCGGTGTATCCAAGAAAGTAATTATCGCCCCAGATTTTGTTTTTACTTCGTATGAAGAAATATGCTGGGTAATACCACCGGCTTCGCCTGCGACAACATTTGCATTACGAAACGCGTCCAACAGTGATGTTTTACCATGGTCAACGTGTCCCACAACCGTAACGATTGGTGCACGAGGCTTTAAATTTTCAGCATTCGGTTCGCGTTCCAATTGGTCTGCAAAAGGTTTAACCTCGACACGTTTGACGGTTGCACCAAATTCACCGGCAATCAATTCAGCAGTATCCGCATCAATCGATTGGTTTTGCGAAACCATCATTCCCATTTCCATCAATTTTTTAATAACGTTGCCGACCTTTTCCGCCATTGCGGCCGCCAAATCTTTGACAACGATTGTATCGCCCAGAACAACCTCGTGTGCGACCTTTTGTGGTGCATTGAACATGGCACGAGCCTTTTCGCGGAAACGTTTTAACGATGCTTCGGATCTGCGGCGATTTGCACCACGCAATCTGATTTCATCATCATCGTCATCATCACCACCAATAACGATATCCTGTAAAGATATTTTTCCTGTCTTGTTAAAATCTTTCTTTTGACCGGAAAATTTAGAATTGCGTTTTCCATTATTTTGAACATCATCCACATTATCCAAATTATCGTTATGACGCGGGTTTGATTTCTTTTGTTGAGTGTTTTGTTTCACAGGTGCAACCGGTTCGACAAATTCTTCAACAGATTGTGTCGCGTTTTCACGTGCCGCCAATTGTTCTTTGACTTGTTCATATTCACGTGATTCACGTGCGATTTCGGCTTCACGTGCGGCACGGGCGGCGGCTTCTTCGGCTTCACGTTTTTTGCGTTCTTCTTCGCGGGCGTGTGCGGCCTCTAACACGGCACGCAACTTTTCGTCCGCGGCGTTACGTGGGGTCACAGGAACCACAGGTTCGTCACGCAATTCGTTACTGCCGGGTGCAACGACACGGCGGCGGCGTTCTACAAAAACAGAATCACCCTTTTTGCTTTGCACCGCATCCAAAGTTACAGATTTTCCAAGCGTTAATGTTGCCATATTTTAACCTCTGGTTCCTTGTTTTTTTTGTTTATTCTTCGCCTTGGGTTATACCGAATGCAATTTCACGAGCCTTCATAATAACGCGACCAGCCAAACGTGAACTCATCGTATCTTCGCCCAAAATTTCCACTAATTCATCTGATGCCAAATCCGCCAAATCAGACAAAGATTTAATACCAGCCTGACCCAATTTCATAATGATTGGACGTTTGATAAAATCGAATTTCAACAAATCATCGGTCATACCCAATTTATGACCTTCGTCAAAATAGTCGCGTTCGATTTTTTCCAAATAAGCCTTGGCACGATTTTGCAATTCAACCGCCAATTCGGTATTAAAGCCTTCGATTGATTCCAATTCCTTCAATTCAACAAAGGCAATTTCTTCGATTGTTCTGAAACCTTCGGAAACCAACAGATGTGCAATCATTTCATCAACGTCCAAACCGGCGATAAACAGTTCGGTCTTTTCCTTGACTTCCTTGGTCCGGCGTTCTTGTTCTTCGGCTTCGTTAACGACATCAATGTTCCACCCGGTTAATTGAGATGCCAAACGCACATTTTGACCACGGCGACCAATCGCAAGTGATTGTTGGTCTTCGTTCACAACAACAACCGCACTGCGTGTGTCTTCATCAACGATTATTTTTGCCACCTTGGCCGGCTGCATTGCATTAACAATGAACACCGCAGGATCTTCGGAATACAAAATGACATCGATTTTTTCGCCATGACATTCATTGATGACCGGTTGAATACGTGTTCCCTTGATACCAACTGTCATACCAACGGCATCAATTGACGGGTCTGCGGTTTCAACCGCGATTTTTGCATGCGACCCAGGTGCACGGGATACAGATTTAATTTTGATAACACCTTCATAAATTTCCGGCACTTCTTGGACGAACAGTTTTTCCATAAACATCGGATGTGTTCGTGTCAGGAAAATTTGTGGCCCAGAATTAGAACGTGTAACATCCATAATCAATGCACGAACACGATCACCAACCGCCAAACGTTCACCCGGAATTAATTCAGTATTTTTAATATAACCTTCGGCTTTGCCGTTAATATCAACAAAAACGTTACCAAATTCGATACGTTTAACAACACCACTGACAATATCACCAATGTTATCTTTGAATTCTTCGTATTGACGACCTTTTTCGGCATCACGAACGCGTGCAGTCATAATCTGACGAGCCGTCTGGAACGCCATACGACCAAATTCTGGTTCCGGCAAAGAATCTTCGACAACATCACCAACCGATGGATTTTTTGTATATTTTTTCGCTTCTTCGATGGTTAACATTGTGTTTGGATTATATTCTTCACCAACAGATTCAGGTGATTCAATGACATCAAACAAACGCTTTACATAAATTGCACCGTTTTTACGGTCAATGTTTGCCACAATGTTGAATTCTTCGCCATATTTGTGTTTAGCAATTTTTGCAATGGCGATTTCCAACGATTCAATAACAGTTTCGCGATCAATTTGCTTTTCCGCGGCCAATGAATCAATGGCCAACAGCAAATCTTGACGAGGCATAGAAACAAAAGACATTTGTTTTTCTCCTTGGTTTATTTGACGTCTTTTATTAAGAGAGCGGGTTCTTTTGAACCCGCCCCTAAAATTTAACTTCTAAGAACAGGTTAATTCTAACACCGAATCGCAAAAAAGCAAACGTTTTTTACTATTTTTATTGAAATATATTTGACGGTCGGGCTTTTCGGCTCTATACTGCAATCAATGAATATAATAGACAGATATTTTTTCAAACAGTTATTGGGCATATTTGCCATGTTATTGATAATTCTTGCCGGATTATCATGGATGGTTCAAATTATGTCTATGATGAAATTTCTGATGAATTATGGTATCAAAATGACCAGTTTCCTTGGGATGACGATGATGATGATACCACTGATTATTTCCATTATAATCCCGTTTGTAACGTTTATTTCTGTTCTGTTTGTTTATAATAAATTAATATCTGATAACGAGATTGTTGTTATATCGGCATCTGGTTATTCACCGGGTCAAATTGCACGCCCTGGGTTGATTTTAGCCGGGATTTTAACACTGTTGCACTTGATTTTGAACGTTTGGATTGTCCCGGCAACACAATCAAAGTTTTATGATACCCAATGGAATTTGCGTTATGGACTCGCCCACCTTAAACTGCAAGAGGCCGCCTTTACCGAAATGTCCCACGGATTGGTTGTTTATGTTGACAAGGTTGCCGGACATAATTTGAAACAAGTTATGTTATCAGACACACGCGACACAAAATCCCAAATCGTTATTTTTGCCGAAGAAGGTCAATTGGTGTCAACTGTTCGCGGACTGTCAATTGTTATGACAAATGGCTCGTTAAACATAACTGGCAACGGCAACATTAACGGCACGTTCGATACGTTTGATATGGATTTAAGTTTAAATGAAAAAAAATCTGGGGTTTCTTCGCGTGTTCGCCGTATGTCCACACATTCGCTGTTGAAATCTTTGCGTGGTGATATAACGGCAAAGCAACGAAAATCTATCACGGCGGAATTATACAATCGTTTTCTGGGGCCAATTATGAATCTGGTTTTGGCGGCATTGTGCCTGGTTGTGTTATTGCGTTCATCGTTGTTACGCCGCCGCACAAGTTTTGCCCCGGTTGCCGCGGTTATATGTATGTCTGTGGTAATGTCGGTATTTATGTCATTGTCCAATATGTTATCAAACGGGACTGATTTGCTGTTGCTGTTTGCGGGGCAGATTGTTCTGTTAACCGTAATAATGTTCGCGTTGTTCAAAAAATGATGAAAATCTGTGCATTTTTAATGTTAATGTTTATGCCATTGTCGGCATTTGCGTTGGCCGTCAATGCGGACGAACCTGTAACTATCAAGGCCGACAAAATCGAATATGACTTGAAATCCGAGAGTATTAAAACAACCGGAAAAACGGAAATATCGAATCAATCAGGTCAAAAAATGACACTGACTGATTCTTATCTAAACAAAAATGGTGCCGATTTATCTGGAAACGATATCGAACTGTGGTTGGGACCACACGTTTATGTTAAATCAGAAAACATTTCACGCGATAATGACATAACAATTGCACGCGATGCAACATTTACGGCATGTAAAAATTGTGATGAACAGGGTGAAGTGTGGGGATTGTCCGCAAAAAAAATTAAACACGATATGGAATCCCGTATGTTGGCATTTTATAACTCGGTTTTTTGGATATACGATATTCCCGTGCTTTGGTTGCCTTATTTTGATATGCCGGACCCTGGTGTAAAGCACAAAACCGGATTTTTATCCCCCAGTTTGGAATCTACTAACAAAATGGGAACCCAGATAAACATACCGTTTTATTTGTATTTGTCTGATACGCACGATGCAACGGTTACGTTTTCATATTTGACCCGTGAAAACCCATTGTTTCAATTTGAACATCGGTTAAACGCATCTCATTCTGAATTTCGGACACATGGGTCTTTTACCCATAACAAAGAAGGCGAAAACCGTTGGCACATATTCAATAATGATATTATCGACCTTGGGCAAAATGCCCGTGCAACGATATTTTTGGAACGCGCGTCCGACAAAACCTATATGCAAAAATATGGTTTTTATAACAGCCAACCTTATTTGGATTCTGGGGCATCGTTAGAATTTTTCGGTCAATCGTCATATATATTCGCTGATGCACACGTATTCCAAGAACTTCGCCAGTATTCAACCAGATATTCTGTGCCGGACGGCAACATATTACCAAACATTCGCGGTGTTTACCAAACATCACCGTTGTTTTCGGAAACTTATGCAACATTTATGGGCGACATATTGGGTATCGCGGGCGACAACCAATCGTCCCAACGTATGATTGGCGAAGCCAGAATCGTTTCACCATGGACATTATGGGGCGGAAACAGAATAACCGCAAGTTTGGCAACACGATATGACATATACAATTTTAACGACATCACAATGATTGATGGTGAAAAGTATTCAGGATTAAAAAACAGATTTTTACCAAACGGATATCTGGAATGGGGGTTGCCACTGTTTCGCCCCAGCACAACATGGACCCAGGTATTAGAACCACGTGCCAGACTTACCATTATGCGACATACAAAACACAGTCAATTCGCCGAAGATAATGATTCGGCCGGTGCGTTACTGTCAGATGCAACACTGTTTTCAAACAATCGTTTTTCTGGGCTGGATTTATGGGAAAATGGGACTTTTGCAGATTATGGTGTGCGTTGGAGTGCGTTTGACCCCAGCGGGAAAACAATCGAGGCCTTTTTAGGACAAACATACGATTTTACAAATCAAAAAAACACTGACCCCAACAGCGGATTTCATAATGGGCAATCGGATTATGTCGGACGCGTTGGGTATAACAATACCAAATGGTTAAATGTTTACAGCCGTTTCAGATTTAATCAACAAGACCTGGAATTGCGTCATATAGAAACAAATATGGTTATTGGTTCACCAAAAAATTTCTTTAATATGGGACATATATGGTCGCGTCAATTTGTCGAGGTCGGCACATCCGACAACTATATAAACGAAATTATGGGTGGTATCGGATTGGCACTGACAGACCGGTGGTCTTTACGAATGAACGCTATTTATAATATGACAGCGGAACAATTCCAACAACACAATGGTGCGTTATATTATGAACACCCGTGTTATTATCTTAGTTTTGGGTATAAACGCGATAACACCGTAAAGGAAGATTATGTCGGAACAACGACCTTCCAATTCCGTTTTGGCATAAGCGTTGACGGACAACATTATTAAGGGGGAAAAATGAAAAAGTGTTTATTATTATCAACAATACTTTTTGCATCGTTTATGAACGTTGCAAACGCCGCAACAGTGGTTGCAACGGTCGGCGGTAAACCAATCACTGACACCGACATAACCGCACGAACAAAACTTATGACACGCCAGGGCAAAACATCAACTGACAATCGCCGCCAGGCATTACAAAACATTATTGATGATTATGTAAAACTCAATTATGCCGCAAATTTCAACGTTTCGCCGTCTGACAAGGATGCAGAATCCGAATTAAAACGTATGAAACTGGGGGATTTATCCGCATCTGAACGTGCAATGGCACTGTCTGCAACGCGTGCAAATATGGCGTGGCAGGTTATTGTTGCACGAACAATTATGCCGACAATAAACATATCAGACGAAGATATTTCAAATGAAAAAATTTTATTGGAACGCGAACATGGTTTGCCAATTGAAATGACATTGGTTCGTTTGATTGATATTCCGGAAAGTGTCGCCAAAAAATTAACTAAACCCAAAAGTTGCGATGATGCGGTTGAAATGGCGGAAAAATTGGGCGGTGTGCCACAAAAATTCAGTGCTGTTGAATACGAATTAGCCACCGACATTCGGAATCGTGTTGCAGGATTGCCGTTACTGACATGGTCAAAACACATGGACGATTCGGTGTTATTGGTATGCAAAACCAAAAAGACCAAGGGATATGGAAAACTGGACGAAATCATTAAACAAAACGCAACATATAAACAGGCGATGTTTATTGCCGACCAACAACTAAAACAATTACGCCGCAAGGCCGTGGTTGTTATAAACGATGACCGATACAAACTATGACCAAGACTGTTTTATTTAATCTGACCGACAAAGAACGTGAAGAGTTCGTTGTAAAAATGGGACAACCAAAATTTCGTGCCAAACAGATTTCTGAATGGCTGATGCGTGGCGTGCCTGATTTTATGTCTATGAAAAATTTGCCGGAAAACTTACGTAAAGATCTGGATTCAATGGCACAAACATTACCTGTTCGAATTGTAAAAAAATTAGAATCTGCGGATGGGCAAACAACAAAATTTCTGTTGGAATTGAATGATTGCGAACGCATAGAATGTGTTTTGATGAGAACAAGTTATGGCAACAGCGTTTGTGTCAGTTCCCAGGCCGGATGTGCCATGGGGTGCAAATTCTGTGCCAGCACGTTATTGGGATTAAAACGCAATTTAACAATTAACGAAATTTTTGCACAAATTCTGGTTGCACAATGGGAATTACGCAACGACCGTATGTCGGAAAAAGCAATCAAACCAAATGGCGATGCAAACAATAACGATGTGTCGCATATCGTTATTATGGGCACAGGCGAACCATTACAAAACACCGAAAATGTTATCGGATTTATGGAACGGGCAAACAACGAAATGGGCATCAGTTGGCGGCGTATAACTGTATCAACATGCGGAATTGTTCCGGGCATCCAGCGTTTGATTGAATGGGGGCGACCGATAAACCTGGCCATATCTTTGCACGCACCAACGGATGATTTACGCAAACAAATAATGCCAATTGCGAACAAATATACTATTTCGGAAATTATGGATGCGGCGTGGCGTTTTACCGACACTCACAATCGCCAATTAATGATAGAATATATATTACTGGGCGATTCTGATGGTAATTTGTTAAACGCAACCCCGGAATGTGCAGAAAAGTTATCTGAATTGGTTCGCGACAAAAATTGTATGGTAAATTTAATACCGTGGAACGCGGTCGATGAACGGAAATTTACATCACCATCAGGAAACGCGGTTCACAGATTCCAAGATATCTTGATTAAAAACGGCATTCACACGCGGATACGCCGTGAACGCGGCACAGACATCGGTTCGGCGTGCGGTCAATTAAGATTAAATAATCAAAAAAACAATTAAAAAAACGCCCAAACGGCCGTTCCCCCTAACACCATACCAACTTTTCTCATTCCCCTGGCAAAATCTTCTTTGGTTATTTTTTTCTTTGGCATTTTATCCCCCTTTTTGTTTGTTTGATGTATTTCTACTCTACTTACTATAATATCCAAAAAAAAAAAATGTCAATCGTTTTGTCAAAAAAATAAAAACAGGGTTAATCCCTGTTGATGTTTTTAATATTCTTTTTCATTTGCCGCAATCCATGCCTCGTTTAATAACGAATCTTTCTTTTTTTCGATTTCACGCTTGTGACATATAACATTCCACAGTGAATCCAATTTTGCCGCATCCTTGGCCGATAATTTCGTTGGTTCTGGGACCTGGTTGATACTGTCAACTTGTTCTATACGCAGATATTTCCCCATTCCAGGCCATTCAATAAATCTGATACCACGACTTTTGGTGTATTTAGATTCTATTGATTTTCTAATTTGTTGCAAACGCGACTTGGCATTTTGAATGCTTTGAAATACGTTTTTTATTATAAAGTCTTCCTTGTCACCAAAAACACCGGCTTTCTCGATTAATTCCTGGATATCACCACACATGGCCCCGGACCAATCAGAAAACACTTCGTTATCCATCATAATAAAATAACAGTCATCCAAACGGATAATATCCCCGGCCATCGCAACACTGTTACGCTTCAATACAGATTTTATTTTTCTATTGCAATCCAGCACAACAGACAATGCCGATTTTTCAAATTCAGACTGAATTTTTCCGGCCAATGAATTAGCATAATAAATATCTTCTATCTGTTCTAATTCCACTGTCGTATCGGTATTTTCACGGGCCAACGTATCGTATCCATTGGCGACCTTTTCCTTTGTCAGACAATCATAAAAATTGGCACTTTGGGCATTTTGTTTCTTTTTATTGCCACACCCCATAACCAGGCCGGCAATCCCCATTAACACCAATAATTTTATATTTGTTGTTTTTTTCATCGTTTTTCCTGCTTTATGCTTTTGTTATGTTGTTTTATCAAATCACGCAATGTCATTGCAAGTTTGTTTTCTATTTCTTCTGTGGAAACATCCAAACCGAACGAGCCTTTGATTGTGCCACGTAATTCTTCGCTGTTCAATGCAGATTTTAATAAAACATAACGCAATACCGTTATCTCGTTATATTCATCATCGGTCATATCCGAAACTTTTTCCCGTTTTTTCGGACGATTAAACATCGATACAAAGGCAAAACGAATACGGTCCATGAACGAATCAAACTTTGATGTTTTTTTCGAAACATTTTGTTTTTTCTGGACTGTTTCTTTGGAGTTTTTTTCCATTTATATATCACCCTTTTTATATTTTCTGTGCCGCAAAAAAACCACCTTTCACAGCGGTTTTTTTTGAAACAAGCCATTTAATATCAACCGTTTTTACTTTGCCTGGCCGTTTTCTTGTTTTTTACGAATCAAATCTGTAATCCCCAACACATCAAATCGTTCTTTGAATACAAACAGACTGTGGCGAGTGTTTTTGTCGATTACAAACATTTTCATTTTTGAATTTGCATTGATGCTGAATGTATATATCGCGTGCGACTTATCACGTGCCACAACACCGGTATTCCACAAATAATGCAAATAGTAATCCACATTATCTATATTTATAATCTGTTGATTTACGACAAAATCATCCATTGTTACTAAATCATATTTATCGTTATTTATATTAACGTTATTATATTTGATGTCATCTGTAACAATCTTGTATACATCGTTTTTCAAACTGTATTCATCACGATTATGGATATATGCATCGTTCAAATAACTACGCATATCTTTTTTATCGGCCATAGTAAACTCCTGCTATGGTAACCCCGCTCACACTCCCGATTCGTAGCACTTTACATTATTGCACATACAAAAAGTTTTTCAATATGAAAATATAACAAAAGCCGGCATTTGCCGGCTGTTTGTTATCTGCATTTGCGTTCCAGTAAGGTTAATATATTTGTTATGGACGGCCCATCAGAAAAAGAATATAAAACCTTGCCGCGACTTCTGATATCCAATCTGTTGCGTAAATTATAGTCCATATTTACTTCGACCAAATCTTTTTTGGTTTTGTAACCATCATTTTGCAAAAGACATACATAAATTTTTTCGTCCGGGATAAGATAATAGGTTTGTTTAATAAGATACCCCTCTTTGCTTTTTGTTTTGTACACACCATCTTTGTAAACAACACCGTGCTTGCTTAATGTATTGGCCAAACCAATAACAACCTCGTCCTTTTTGGCCTTGTCTTTGATATCCTTTTTATTTGCCGCATCCAGGGATGTTTGTAATCTTTTCATAAAAACCACCTTTGAATTAATTAATCACCCCAGGAATTATATACAATAAAATCAGATTGTCAACAAAACAAACAACCATTCCAAAAATTAAAAACCGGCAAAGCCGGTTTGAATTTTTGGTGGATGTTGAGGGACTCAAACCCCCGACCCTCTCGGTGTAAACGAGATGCTCTAATCAACTGAGCTAAACATCCATAAAGCCAGGTGATAATAAACTATTATTTTTCATTTGTCCAGCATTTTATTGTGGCAATGGCATACCAGCCGTTGCTTCGGACATAACGTTGTCTATTAAATCATCTGCCTTGGATTTGGCATCCTGGAATGCCGTTAAAATCGCACTTTCGATATCTGCAACATCCGCAGATTTGATATTCGGGTTCAATGTAACACCAATTACATCATATTTCCCGGTCATATCAACGATGCACGCACCGTTTTTAGACAACCCCTTGACCCGCATACCCGCCAATTTTTCCTGGGCCGCGGCGACATTATTTTGCAAAGTTTTCGCCTGGGCCATCAAAGATTCCATATCCATTGTTTTCCCTCTTTTTAACTATTTAACTTTTGCCATAAAACGTATCATTTGTGGTGTTTTTTCAGGAACACCCAAAGTTTTTGCGGTGATTTCACCAAATTTCAAACTTGGAATCAGACATTTAGTCCCTATTTCCAATGCACTTTGGCGACTCTCGCACCCATAAACACCACGCCAACTGGTTAAACGACTGGTATCATTTAATCCATATATACGGCGGCTTATGACAAAAAAATGCTTTTTTGTTACGAAATCAATTCCAACTGTCGCAATAAAATTGTCCGCCAACCAATTGCGAAGCGTCTGGATACGATTTGGTTCGCACCCCAAATAATTGGCCCATTTTTCGTCATTCCAATCCGTTCTGTCCTGATAAACAAAACTCATTTCATTTTCCTTTCACGATAACAGAAAATTTGTCCGGCATTCAACCGGACAAATTACCTGGTTACTTATTTGGTTTCTTTACCAGTTTTTTGGTCGATGCCAACCATAGACATACGTGTTTTACCACGTTTATCCGCACCCAGATAGCGAACATAAACCTTGTCGCCCTCTTTGATTTTGGCATCTTCGATTTTTGCCAATCTTTCACCGGTGATTTCCGAAATATGAACCATTGATTCAAATCCGTTCAAGATTTTAACAAACAAACCGAAATCTTTTATGCCTGAAACAACCCCGGCATAAATTTCACCGACTTCTGGTTCTGCAACAATATCCTTGATGCGTGCTATTGCGGCATCTGCATCATCTTTGCTGGTTGCCATTATCTTGATTGAACCATCATCTTCTAATTCAATCTGGGTATTAGTATCACGAGTCAACGCCTGGATAACACTACCACCCTTGCCTATGACTTCGCGAACCTTGTCCGGATTGATTTTCATTGTATACATTTGCGGTGCGTATTCAGACACGTGGTCACGCGGTGCCTTGATTGCCTTTTGGATTTTACCCAAAATGTGCATACGGCCGTCTTTTGCCTGGGCCAAGGCACGTTCCATAATTTCAAATGTAATAGAAGTGATTTTGATATCCATCTGTAATGCGGTGATACCATGGTCGGTTCCGGTTACCTTGAAATCCATATCGCCCAAATGGTCTTCATCGCCCAAGATGTCGGTCAAAATCGCGTAATCATCGCCTTCCTTGATAAGACCCATCGCAATACCTGCGACCGGACGTTTCATTGGAACACCACCGTCCATCATTGCCAATGTCGCACCACATGTGGTTGCCATTGACGAAGAACCGTTCGATTCCAAAATATCGGAACATACGCGAATTACATAATCAAATTCATCGCGTGTTGGAACCATTGGGTGAACGGCACGCCACGCCAAATTACCGTGTCCAATTTCACGACGACCTGGCCCTTTTAATCCCTTGGCTTCACCAACAGAATAACCCGGGAAATTGTAATTCAAGATAAAATCGCGATCTTCGGCACCATCCAAAGATTCAATTGGTAACGCATCCTTGCCACCACCCAGTGTCAAAGAAACCAACGCCTGGGTTTCACCGCGTGTAAACAGTGCAGACCCGTGTGCACGTGGTAAAACGCCCAATTCGATTTCAATCGGACGAACTGTTTTTGTATAACGACCATCAATACGAGGTTTACCAGCCAAAATGTTTGAACGCATAATACGTGCGGTAATACCTTCGACAATTTCATCAGCAAAAGATTCCAATGTCGATGTCGCAACCGTTGTTTCAGGGAACATTTCCGGAATCAACGCCTTGGCCGATGCGTGAATGTTCGCCAATGTTTCCAAACGATGCAATTTTTCTTTAATCAATAAAGCGTTTTCAATATCCGATGCGAATTGTTCGAATTTCTTTTCCATCGCAACATATTCAGCGGTCTTTTCAGGCACAGCCCAACGTTCTTTGCCAACCTGGGCCGCCAATTCGTTAATTGCCTTGATAACAGCCTGTTGTGCATCAAAACCAAATTTAACCGCACCCAGTGTTGTTGCTTCGTCCAATTCACCAATTTCAGATTCAACCATCAAAACGCCGTCCTTGGTCGCCGCAACAACCAAATCCATTTCGGATTCTTCGACATCTTTTTTAGACGGATTCAAAACATATTTACCATTCATATATCCGACACGTGCCGCACCAATTGGGCCCTGGAACGGAACACCAGATAACGCAAGTGCCGCCGAAGATGCAATCATCGCCAAAATATCAGGCTGATTCTTTTTATCATAAGAAAAAACCTGGGCAATAATTTGAACCTTGTTCTTAAATGTTTCCGGGAATAACGGGCGTATTGGACGGTCAATCAAACGAGCAATCAATGTTTCATTTGTGCTGGCCTTGCCTTCGCGGCGATCACGGGAACCCGGGATACGACCACTGGATGCAAATTTTTCCTGGTAATCAACGGTCAACGGGAAAAAATCCTGGCCTTCGACAGCCGTTTTTTCGGCACACACCGTTGCCAAAACCATTGTTCCGCCCATTGTTGCCATAACCGAACCTTCGGCCTGTTTTGCGAAACGTCCCGTTTCCAAACGCAACACTTCATCGCCATATTTTATTTCAACGGCAACCGGATTGTTTAACGGGTGTTTTTCATCCTTGTTAAATAAACCAAATAACATAATTTTCCTCCGTTTATTTTGGTATTTTTGTTAAATCACGCGAAGAAAAATTATTCATCATTGCACTCTGACCACAAAAGTCCCCAAATGCAAAAAAGAACAATTCCTTCTTCGCTGGGTGCAATTATAAAACATATTTAATCGTTTGCAAACTTTTTATGAATTAAAAATGGTCGGCATAACCGACCAAATTTTTATTTACGCAGACCTAATTTTTTAATTAACTCTTCGTATTCAGAAACATTACGTTTTTTGATATAGGCTAACAACCCTTTACGGCGATTAACCATTTTCAACAGACCGCGTTTTGAATGCTCGTCCTTGTGATTCGACTTCATATGTTCGGTCAAATTACGAATACGTTCAGTTAAAACCGCAACCTGGGATTCAACAGAACCACCGTTATCCTTGTCGCTGGATTTAAATGCATTGATGATTTCGGTCTTTTTTGCTTTTGTAATGGACATTATATTTCCTTTATTTTTATATTGTTCTTTTTGGTCGCAGAACACCATCACTTATAATTCCGATTCCGATAAATTTTTCATCGGAATAAACACGAACATAACCATTGGTGCCCGATACGTTGATAAATCCACCATTTTTATACAATTTGGTTTCTTTATCGTTCAAATTCAAAACCGGAATGCCCCCCAGTCCTGAATCAATTGGTGCCAGATATTGTCCGACATCACCGCCATTATTAACCAGTTTTTCCAGAAAATCAAGTCCAACCGCATTTTTTAATGTAAAACCACTGGTTTGGGTGCGACGTATCATATCCACGGTCGCAAGTGTCCCGCAACGTTTGGCAATATCACGTGCAACACTGCGAACATAGGTTCCTGGCGAACAACGCATACGAAAATGCCACGAATTTCCAACAATTTCGGTTAATTCCAACAAATAAATACTGACCAACCGCGATGGCATATCAACACTTTTACCATTACGAGCCAATTCATAGGCACGCCGTCCACCAACATGAACGGCACTGTATACAGGGGGAATCTGGGATGTTTCACCAACAAATTCACCCAACACCGATTTAACTAATTCTGTATCTGGGACAATATCCGAACGTGCGATTTCGGAACCAGTAATATCCAACGTATCTGTTTCAAAACCAAATAGCACCGAAAATAAATACTCGTTTGTTCGGTCGGAAACCTCTTCCAAAAAAGGTATCATTTTGGTCGCCGCCCCCAAAGCAACTGGCAAAACCCCAGAAGCCATTGGGTCCAACGTTCCAATATGGCCGTTTTTTGTTGCCCCAAACAATCTTGCCACACGCATTGCGGCCTTTTTGCTAAAAACATTGGTCGGTTTATCTAATACAATCCACCCGTCCATTTTTTCCCCCATCAATCCCCAAACAATGATAATTGACCCCGACTTGGCGATTCAACACGTTGTGCAACCCTTGGTGTATCGGGTTGCGATGTTGTTTTATTCGCATCAGAAACACGGCAACCTTCTAATCCAACCAATACTGATTCAGCACGTTTAACAACAGATTCAGGCATCCCAGCCATTTTTGCAACATGTATTCCATACGAACGATTCGCAACACCCGAAACAATCCGATGCATAAAGACGATTTCATTATTGTGTTCGCGAACATCAATGGTTAAACACGAAACATTATTTAATTTTTCGGGACCATCCCCAACCAAGCACGTCAATTCATGATAATGCGTTGCAAACAATGTTCGTGCCGATAATCCATCCAAATGCTCTAAAACCGCCTGGGCAATTGCCATACCGTCATACGTTGCCGTTCCACGACCAATTTCATCAAAAATAATAAACGAACGTCCGGTTGCACGCCGCAATATATTGGCAGTTTCACTCATTTCCACCATAAACGTTGATTGACCCGCCGCCAAATTATCCGATGCACCAACGCGGCTGAATAACTGGTCGCAAATCCCGATGGTTGCCGAATCAGCCGGAACAAAAGACCCCATGTGTGCCAACACGACCAAAATCGCATTTTGACGCAGATACGTTGATTTTCCCGCCATATTCGGCCCAGTCAATAACGCAACCGATGTTTTGTCCAAATTACAATCGTTTTTAACAAAATTACCACCGTGTTCACGCAATACCGATTCTATAACCGGATGGCGACCACCAACAATATCAAACGCGGCATCAGATGTAATTTTTGGACGCACCCAATTCCACATTTCTGCACACACGGCCAACGAATACCACACATCTAAATCCGCCAAACAATCCGCCGCCGACAACAAATCCCCAGAAATATCACGTATACGCCCAATCAATGCCTCTATAATAGTTGCCTCGATTGCGGCGGCCTTGTCCGAAGCACTGCGAATATCATTGTCCAATTCAATCAAGCGTGTTGTTGTGAACCGCATATTACCGGCCATTGTTTGACGATGTATAAACCCAGATTCTGGTTGCATTAACGCATCGGCCTTGGTTGATTGAACCTCGATAAAATAACCCAAAACATTATTGTATTTGATTTTCAAATTATGAATACCGGTCTGGTTTGCATATTCGGCCTGCATCGCGGCAACGGCCTCTTTTGCACCATGCGATAATTTTCGCATTTCATCCAAACTGATATCAAAACCATCGCGAATAACCGAACCATCACGGAAAAATGTCGGCAAATCATCGACCAATGCCGCATTCAAGGTCATCGCCAATTCATCAAAAGTTTTTATCGCGTCAAACCTGGTCGCAAGTGTGTTATCCAATTTTGATGCGATAAGTTTTATGTTTGGTAATTCGATAATAAAATTCGTAATATACCGCATATCACGCGGTGTTCCGCGTCCCGCCAATAAACGTGCCAAACTGCGTCCTACATCCGGCACACGCCCCAGTGCCACCCCAACCATTCCGCAAATATCAGAATTTAACAACAAATGATTGATATGTTCTTGGCGATTGTGTATTTCCGAAACATCGCCCGATAATGTCCGCAAATACGAACGCAATTTACGACCACCAGCCGCCGTTTTAGTATTATCCAAAACATCCAACAAACACCGCCCACCATCATTTATCGGTGCATCTATTTCCAAACTTTTCCACGTGGCTGAATCAATCAATAATTGCGTTCCAGATTTGAATTCATACGGTGCACGAAACGTTAATGCGGCACCACGTTGGGTGTTAAACAAATACCCCGCCAACAAACCAACAGCCGAATTTGTTATTGATTCTGAATTTTTAACATCGCCCGAAAACACACACGAAACAATCGTATCAATATCACTGCGGCGATAGATTTTTTCAAAAACAGGTGTTGATTTGAACATATCGCGTATGTGTAAAATTGTTTCGTTTTCGGCATCCATTGATGGATAAATTATTTCCGCCGGATTTACACGAACCATATCATCGATAATATCATCGGTTTTCCCAACAAAAAATTCACCCGTTGAAATATCACAACCCGCCACATCAAACGCTTCGCCATTTGGCATAATCGCGACCAAGAAATTAGAACTTTTGGGCGACAATAAATTTTCATCTGTCAATGTTCCCGGGGTCAACACGCGTGTGATTTTTCGTTCAATAAATTTATGACCGCGTTCTTTGGCCTGGGCAGGGGTTTCCATTTGTTCGACCAAGGCAACCTTGAACCCGGCACGAACCAGACGACCAAAATAATTATCCGCCGCATGCCACGGAATCCCGCACATAGGAATATCCGCACCATCACCATCCGTTCCACGAGATGTTAAAACCAAACCCAACCTGGAACTAATAGTTTTTGCATCGTCAAAAAAAGATTCATAAAAATCCCCCAAACGAAACATCAACAACGCATCAGGATTTTCAGCCTTGAAATCCACATATTGTTGCATTACCGGGGTTAATTTACTTTTTTCCGCCACAACGACACCATTAATCTTTATTAGTTGAGATTTTTAACGTTTCGATTTTCAATTCGGCCTCTTTTAACAACTGTTCGCAATAGGCCTTTAATTTAATACCCTGTTCGTATGCGGCAACCGAATCCGCCAGTGGCAATTCGCCCGATTCCATTTTTTTAACCAATTCGCTTAATTGCTTGTATGCCTCTTCAAAAGACAATTTTTCTGTATCCATAATATCAACCTTTGTTAGCACACAAAAGATACAAAATTAAAATTCAATAATCCACAAAAAAACACCCAGACGGGTGTTTTTTATTTCGTTGCCTTTGCCGGTGCAATCACAATTGATTTAGTCCGTTCATCTGGTTTAGAACGACTTTCCAATGTGCCACGTTCGCCAATCAATTCAACCACATGTGCGAACAATCCCGGAATAGCATCACGACCCATTGCCAAAACACGTTTTGGCCCCGTGGTCATAATAGAAATTTTAACCTTGTCACCATTTTCCAAAAATTCAAATACTTTGCGTAGCTTTATTTGCAAATCATTTTCTTCAATAAAAGGTTTTATCCAAACCTCTTTCATTTCGGTTGTTTTTTGTTTTTTCTTGGCTTCGTTGGCACGTTTTTTCTGTTCGTATTTATATTTTCCGAAATCCATTATTTTTACGACCGGCGGAACAGAATTTGCGTTTAATTCAACCACGTCCAATCCGGCATCAGATGCCATCTGTAACGCCTGGGGCGTGGGCATAACACCCAAATTTTGACCATCAAAATTTATTACTTGGACCGATTTAGCCAAAATCCGATTATTTGTGCGGGGACCGTTATCCCGGCGATTATCACGGTTATTTCCAGGTTTAATTGTATACTCCTTTTAACTGTATGGGTAAAGTATTAAACATTTCTAGACGTTTTTCAACAAATTTTGCACATTTTGCAATACCGTCCATACGGGCTGTTTTGCGTTTGGTTTTAATATCATATAATTTGGATGATAAATTGGAAAAACACGAATATCGTTATCCAAAACAACCATTTCACCATGATGCTTCATCAAATCAACATTGGCAACCTGGGCCGCGGCCAAAGTCCCCAACGTAAGTATTATTTTAGGTTCCAATAATTGAATCATACGATTAAGAAACGGACGCGATAAATCCAATTCGTTTTTGGTTGGGGTTCGTCCACCCGGTGTTCGCCAAAAAATCAATGGAGATATGGCGACATTATCACGACTTGTTCCGATGGCGGCCAACATTTTATCGAATAAATCGCCGGTTTTTCCAGTCAATATACGGCCACAGGCATCATCTTCGTTGGACGGGATATCGGTTATTACAAATAATCCGTTTGGATTTTGTGGAACGTTTGGCAAAACGACATTTGTTCCACCCGCACGTAATGGATGATTAAATTCAGAAATCATTCGTAACAGTGCATCTGTTCCCAATGGTCGTGCCGCCATCGCATTTGCTGTTTCGATTGAAACCGGTACAACTGGTGCAATTGGTGGAACAACCGAAGAACTGACACGTGTGCGTTCTGTCGGACGAACAAATGCCCCACTGTCAATATCGGCCTGGACCTGACCAAAGGCCATTTCATTTAATTCCCATTTAACGCCACTCAGGGCTAAATCTTGCAATTGGTTTTCCATAATTTAAATCTTTTTAATCTGTTTTGCTTGCTTTTTAGTAAATTTTGTTATAGACTAGCCGATGAGTAACAGAAACTCAAGGGAGTATTTTCATGAAAATAAAAAACTTTGCTTTATTGGCTGGTACTGCTGGTTTGTTGGCTGCCTGTGGCGGTTCTTCAAGCATCACTGCACCAGAAGATTTAAACAATCAACGCGTATTCTTTGCGTTCAATTCTGCTGAAATCTCTGATTCGGCACGCGACAACCTGTTGGGTCAAGCGTTGTATATGAAGGCAAACGAAGATGTCAAGGTTCAAATCGCAGGTAACTGTGACGAACGCGGTTCAACCGAATACAACTTGGCATTGGGTGCACGCCGTGCAAACGCTGCAAAACAAGTTATTGTTAAAGAAGGTATCGATGCAAAACGTATCTCTACCATTTCTTATGGTAAAGAACGCCCATTGGTCAAAGGTACCGGCGAAGACGTTTGGAAATTCAATCGTAACGCAACAACGACTGTTAAATAATAAAAAACGCCCATCCTTTCCCGCTGACATTATGTCGGGGCCGAGTTTGGGCGTTTTCTTTGTTTGTTAAAACATTTAAATACCCTGGTTTTTTACCAGGGTGTTTTTATTCGTATCGCAAACTGTCAATTGGATTTAATTTTGCCGCCTTGATTGCCGGCATAACACCAGATGCTAAACCAACAATAACCGCAACCGATATTGATAAAACAACCGGCCACGCACTGAACGGAACGTTATATCCCATAATAAAACGACCAATCCCCTGGGATAAACCAACCCCCAAAACCAATCCTATCATTGAACCAATAAATGATATCATTATAGATTCGGCCAAAAATTGTGTGATGATATGAGTTTCGCGTGCACCGATGGCCTTGCGTATACCAATTTCACGTGTTCTTTCGGCGACCGAAACCAACATCATATTCATAATTCCAATTGCACCGACCAACAGCGATACCGCCGCAATCGCAATCAACAATAACTTTAAATACCCTGTTACAGTTGTCATTGTTTCCATAATCTGTTTCATATCCATAATTTGAAAATCATCATCATCGCCAGCACGCAGTTTATGTCTGTCACGCAACAAAGCAGAAATTTGGTCAATTACCACGGAATTATCGGCATCTTGATATAATTTTAATGCAATCATACTGACCGAGTTTGGAAATCGACTGCCCTGGACACGCTTTTTAAGTGTGGTTATTGGAACGATAACCATATCGTCCTGGGACCCCATCATGGAATCACCGCGTTCCTTGGTAACGCCAACAACAACAAAAGGAACGTTCTGGACACGAATTACTTCGCCCACAGGATTTGATGGCATTCCGAGTTCTGATGCCGTTTTGGGACCGATTACCGCGTGTGTAGATGCATTTCTGACCGCAGACGTATCAAAAAACGCACCGTGTTCTATTTCGATATTTTGAACGGTTGTATAATCAGGATAAACCCCTGTCATAGATGTTGACCAGTTTTTATTGCCATAAATAACCTGGGCACCTGATGCCTGGACCGGTGAAACCGCGGCAACGTCCGGTAATTTTGCGATAAATTCCGCATCTTGGATGGTCAATGTTTGGCGATTCCCCATTCGCACGCCCGATGATTGGGCCGCACCAGCACGTATCATTATCGTGTTTGTCCCCAGGGAAGAAAACTGGTCAGTGATTTGTTTTTGAACCGTTTCACCAACCGCAACCATTATAACAACGGCCATAACACCAATGATAATTCCCAAGACAGTCAAAAAAGACCGGATTTTATTCCCGCCAATGGATAACCAAGATTCCTTTAAAATATCATTAAATGTCATTTGTTTGTCCTGTGCAATTTTTTGGTTAATGCGGATTCTGATTCAGGGACCGGGCCATCATAATTTATACGTCCATCGTATATGTGTATTAAACGGTCAGAGTATTTTGCAATATCAAATTCATGGGTAATCATAACAATTGTTATTCCCATTTCTTTATTTAATTGCTTAAAGAATTTTAATATCTCGTTCCCCATTTTACTGTCCAATGCACCGGTCGGTTCGTCCGCCAATATCAATTTAGGGTCGCCCGCCAATGCACGTGCAATAGCCACACGTTGTTTCATACCGCCCGACAGTTGTGTTGGTAAATATGTTTCAAATTTTTCCAACCCAACACGCCGTAACATATCACGTGCACGTTCCACACGTTCAGACGGCGACATACCGCGATACATCAACGGCAACATAACATTATCCAACACACTGCGTTTTGATAACAGATTAAAATTTTGAAACACAAATCCGATATATTCATTTCTGATTTTTGCCAAATCATCATCGGTCATATTTGTAATATCACGACCGTACAATTGGTATGTCCCAGATGTCGGGGTATCTAATGCACCAACGATATTCATACACGTAGATTTACCAGACCCCGATGGTCCCATAATAGACACAAATTCCCCAGAATTAACCTTGAACGATATATCAAACAAAACCTGTTGAACACCACCAACCTCTAATGGGAAACTTTTACAAATCTTGTCCATCAAAATGATATTTTCGTTTTTTTTCATAAGACCACACCAGGTTTATTCATTACATTGGTCCGCCAGGTCTGTTTCCACGGCGACTTTGTGTTGCGGCAGAACTGGTCGATTGACCAACACGCCCAACAATGATTTTATCACCGGCAACAATATCATCAGAAACAATTTGGGTTTCGGTTGCGGTTACCAAACCCTTGGCATATTTTACAAAAACAACCTTGTTATCACGCAAAATAGCCAGATAATTTGCAGGCTCGACATTTTCCGGTGTGTTTTCAATTATATTTTTAAAATTGCGGACCAAGAATGCGGCATTTTGTGCCTTCCATACATTAAAGGCCTCGGACACCAAAATCGTAACGAAAGCGGTCATTCCTGGCATTAAACTCATATCCGTATTATCAACATCTATGACAACCGTATAAACGACAACATTTGACGTTGTTGTTGGAGATAATCTGATTTGACGAACTGTTCCATCAAAAGTTTTTGTTGGATATGCATCAACGGTAAATGTAACCTTTTGTTTTTCTTTGATTACACCAATGTCCGCTTCGGATACAGACGTTTCTATCTGCATTTTCGATAAATCTTCGGCAATTTCGAACAAATCAGGCGTTTGGAACGATGCGGCAACGGTTTGACCCTTGTCCACCTTGCGTGAAATAACCGTTCCTTCGACTGGGGATGTAATTGTTGCGTATCCCAAATTTGTTACGGCACGATCATATTGTGATTGCATACGTTTTACGGATTGCTTTGCCTGTTCATAGTTTGCCTGGGACTGTTCCATTTCCGCCCGTGCTATATATCCAGAATCATACAACGTTTTATTCCGTTCATAATCACTTTTGGACAATTTTAATTGCGATTTAGCAGAATCTAATGCGGCCTCGGCCTCGTTCACTGATGCCTGTAAAACAGATGGTTCTATTTTCAACAGTTTTTGCCCCTTGGTAACATGGGAATTAAAATCGACAAAAATATCCTCGATAGTGCCGGAAACCTGGGAACCAACGCTGACGGTGTTTACAGGACTGATTTCACCGGTTGCGGTTACAACCTGACGTAAATTTCCACGCGTTATGTTTACGGTAACATATTCAACCCTGGCCGATTTTGAAGAAGACCCGAATAAAAACACGCCCGCCAAAACCACGATTACACCACACAGCCACAACCATTTATGACGCCAAATACGGGCAATCACACGCCCAAACCATGACTTTTTTTCCATTATTTTTCCTTTTCTATTTCGGATTTAATATCACCAATTGCCAATGCGACCGCGGCACGCTTGGTAAACAAGTCGTATTTCGCAGCATTATTTTGTTTTTGTGCGGAAACCAATTCAGATTGTGCCGTTTGCCAATCCAACATCGTTGCACGCCCAACCTTGTACATACCGGCGGTAACTTTTTCGCTCTCGGTTGCAGATTTAAGTAAAGCCTCGGTCTGGGTTAATACGGTTTGTGCGGTTTTATAGTTTTGATATGCACTGAACACATCCAACATTGCCGCATTGTTTGTGCCACGTAATTGTTCCTGGGCACTGTCGTAATTTGCCTGAGCACTACGCACACCATACATATTTGCGAACCCGGCAAACAACGGCATTGATGCCCGTATACCAATACTGCCCCCGATGTGCTGTGAACCCGTTCCGAAAAAGTTCGCACTGTCATCATTCCACGACAATGTTCCGGTTGCACTGATACTGGGCAAGTTTTTCAAAAACGCACTGTTACGGCGATGCCACGCGGCATCCTTGTTAGCGGTTGCCCGCAATAAATCCGGACGTTTTTCACGGGCAATTTTAATTAAATCATCAATACTTTTATTTTCGCGTTCACTGCCAAAATCGCCGGCCATATCGGCAATAGTGATTTCCTGGTCGGCCGGGAAAGACAATTTTGTTAACAATGTTCCCTTGGCAATTTCACGATTGTTTTTTGCACGCTCTAAATCCAGATTGCGACTGGCCAATGTGGTTTCGGCCTTTAATACATCGGCCTTGGCAACGACCCCGGCCTTGAATTTTTTATTTGCGGTATCTAACGCGGTTTGGGCGACCGACTGTAAAGATTTTGCACTGATTACATCGGCATCAGCGTTCAACAACGCATAATACGCCCCGATAACGCCATACACATAATTTTGCACACGTTCGTTATATTCAAAACCCGTTGCACGCCACGCAGCCGACAACTGATTTAAATCCGCCAATCGTTTCCCAAAATCAAAAATCAAATACGATGCAGAAATTGATGCACCATACGCCACGTCCCCCCAATGTTCATTTTGATGACTTTTACCAACCGATGCCGATGCATTAACCGATGGCAAATAACTTGCATACCCGGCATTTTTGTTTAACCGTGCCGATTCCAACGAATAATACGCCGATGCAGTTTCAGGATTTCGACACAATCCCATTTCAACAACCTGTTGCAACGTCATAACGGTGTTTGGGACATTTTTGCGTGACATACAATCATCATCCGCTGCAAAAGCAATTGATGGGATAAACACCATAATTATTGGTATATTTTTGATTTTCAAATTCTCTCGCCTTTTATCGGGGATAATTATACATTTTTTTCTGTTGAAAAACAATTTTTTTTTGCTAGGATTTAGACTACACGGCCTGGTGGCAGAATGGTTATGCAGAGGACTGCAAATCCTTGTAAGCCGGTTCGATTCCGACCCAGGCCTCCAAATTAAAACGGGGTGGCTTTTCGCCACCCTGTTCGTTTTATCCTTGCAAAAAGGGGATAAAGTTTTTAATCTGGACAAGAAACAAGTGGTTAATCGTTATGATTGAGCAAATTACTCTTACGGATTTCAGAAATCATATCATGTGCAGAATTGATGCACAAGGGCATAAAAACAT
>JAFSST010000025.1 GCA_017450905.1 Alphaproteobacteria bacterium | reverse complement strand
GATGCCAACCCCTGTTTATGCAATGGGGCCGGATTTAAACACCGGCGATTGTCAGCGTATTGTTGATTCACTGGTTGCATCCCAATGTGCGGCAAACAATAATTGTGTTGGAATGAAAATTGCGGACATTCGCCCAAATATCATTGTTGGGTTATCCCAGTTACCTGGCCACAGTTTTGCAACGTCTTGTGCGGGGTATATCGATTCGTCATTTAACAATTATGTAAAGAAATATGGTTATGTAAAGCCATCTGTGGGTGCCGCGTTTCCGACCGCATACGCCCCAAATCCGAACGCATCTGGAACGGCGAACACGGACACAACCGTTAATTTATTTCAACCGAAACCAACTTCGTATCAGTCGGGCGTGTTGGAACGCACGCGTGAATTGGCGGAATTGCACGCATCAACTTCAAACGGTTCGCCGGTTTTGGCAACGACCGCATTTCCAACCACAATTGCTGATTTAAGTATGTCCCAACGTATGGAGTTAAAGAGTGATGGATACGAACCGTACAAGGATTCTGTTGTTTATCATCCCATCACAATCCAGAGCGAAGAAGACTATCAAAAGGAATTAAAGGCACAGAATATGTCGGTTTATTGTGCCAGATATCCAAATGGCGAAGGCTGCGACAAATATAACAATGATTTTACCAAGGCTAAAACCGATGCGCAACAAGCGATTGTCGAGGCGAACACACTGTTGGCAAAAAACGCCAGCAAATTAAAATCAAACGAAAAAAAGGCTATTGAAAAAGCACGTGATGAATTACAAAACACATTGGATTCTGCAACAACGGCAACAACAACGACAATCAATAAACTAACCGAACAGACAGGGATGTTAAACGCTCTATTGCAACCATTAAAACCAAAAGAGAGTAGCGGTGGCGGTGGTTCCGGTGGTGGTGACGAAAATTCCGGTGGAGAAGAAGATGGCGGTGGTGGTTCCGGTGGTGGTGATGGTTCCGAAAATAATCCGGCCGATGACGTGGCATAAGCCGTTTTAAAGTAAAAAGGATAATATATGTTCAAATGGATACAATGTGGTTCTGTATTATTTGCGGCATCGCTGTTGCCGGGTATTGCAGTCGCCGGTTTGGAATGCAAAGAAAATTATACAAAAATCGATTGTGTAAAAACTGTTTGCGATGAAATTGCAAAAGAAAGTATTAATAATTATGACGAATACAATTCAAAAAAATCAAAATGGTATGATATTTCAGACAAATGCGAACCAAATAAAACAAAAGAAATTATCGCCCATTTCGTTGATGTTGGCAACCCCATATACAAAGTATCTATACCAGAAGGCCCGAACGGGGAAAAACCATATTTTATGAATGTTAAACTTGATAAAAATAAATTAATGGGCAAACTTTCCCCTATTTTTGTTTTTGCCCTTTCTGAAACACCAGAATACAAACAAACAAACAAAGGTATCAGCAACCAATGTTCGGACTTTTCTATTTCACTATACAGTATGTCACCCGTTGATGATGCTGCGATAAATAAAAGGTTACAATCATCTGACACAGTTCCGGACACAGTTCCGATATATGGCGGTTATAATGATGCTGAATTTGCTCTTAATCTTTCTGGGATTTTATTTGTTAATTATGGCGATTGGCCAATGTATAAAAATGACCCTGTTAAATACACAGAATGGGCCGATGCTGTTGATGTATTTAACAATATAAAAACGGCATTATCTGGTTCGGCGTGTGCCGGTTATTATCTGCATTTGATTGGTGTGGAATCCATAGAACTTGATTCAATAAGCAAGCCAGTTTCGTGGCAATCAGAGAAAATTCCTATAAAAACCACACAAGCAACAGAATAAAAAATGTTCAAAAAATTATTATTTTTATTGTTTGTTTTGTGTCCCGGGTTTGCGAATGCGGATGGGGAATTTCGGACGACCGATGAAATACTGGCCGCAATTCCAACAAACGATACATCGTGTTCAACACAGATTTTTGCCGATGCATTGGCAAATGCGGCGGGGTATATTTCCGAATATGACAGCGAAGATTTGGTTCGCGAATGGGTCTATACAACTTTCCAGGACCCAACGGTGTTGGCGGATGTAATGTCTTGCCCCGAGATTTTAAATGCCGAAGAAAACGAAACCATTACATTTCAACCAATTTCCTATACTTTCCCCCAGGGTCGCCAAATTATTGTGAACTATCAAACCCAACCAAAGGTTTTAGAACAACATTTTCAATTGGCGTTCAAAACGGAAATGCCCACAACCGACCCAAATCCGGCCGTAACACCGGACGACCCAACCGCAACCTGGGTTAATACTGACCCGGCGTGGTATGCAATTATGGTAACGCGTGCCGGGGCGTTGGACGGTTTTGTTGGGCCCGATAAAAACAACACTGTTTCGTTTCAATATATCGAAGATAATATCGACAATTTATATCCTGCAAACCCAATGTGCAGTGATAAAACCGGTGTTTCGGTAAATAATCGTATGGTGAACCGGGTTATGCGACAAAAAACCACGGCACAAAACGGCAACGAAACCGATGTCGATTATTATATCGCCGGGGACAGAAATCTGGAATGGATTTCCTATGTCGAGGTCGCAACCGAAATCATCATTACCGTTGTTTCGTCTGTTGTAACGTTTGGCGGTGCGGCGGCGGTCGCCGGTGTTGCCAAGGGACTGCGTGCAAGAAAAATTATGCGTGCCGCCAAGGCGAATATAAAAACTCTCAGCCAAATCCCAAAAGTAAAAGACTATATGAAGGGTTTTGCACACGCAAACAAACTGCGTAAAAACCTGGACCGAATGAATGATTTATCTAAAAATATTCGAACAATTGAAAAATTGGAAAACAAATTGTCCCAAACCGCCAAGGGTTCAAGAAAATATGAACAATTAAGCAAACAATTGGAAAACGTTCGTAAAATAAACGATAAAAATCGCGATATATTGCGTAAAACCCACGGGGCAGATATCGACAATATCAAAAGTTCCAAGGATTTCGATAAACTGAAAGATATACAAAAAAATGTAAACACCGATATCAAGGCGGTCGAAAAAGATATGAGCAATTTGGCCAAGGGTGATAAAGATATTGCCGAATATAACAAGCAGGTTGATACTTTGCGTGATGTCCAAAAGTATTCCAAGGACCTGCGTGCGTTCAAAAATCCACGAACCGGAAATGTGTTCAGTCGTGGATGGCAGGCAATAAAAAACACTGGGAAAACCGTTCGGACCATAAACAAGGGTGCAAAAAAGTTGGACAAGGCCGCCCGTACCGTTCGCAGTGGCAGCCCCGCCGGTAAAGCACTGGATTGGTTATTCCATTCAACAATGCGAAACATTGGACGTGTTGCCACCGCCGGCGAAGCATACGGTGCAATCCAATTCGCAACCGCATTCATTGGCGATATGTATGATTATACCAGCAGCGACACCGGCGATTATACAAACAATATAAAAATGCGTCCTTTGTTGTTGTTGTCTGCCGATGAAACCGCCGATGACAGCGAAAGCAACGTTGTGAACTATGGAATGTGGCTGATGTGGACGGGCGATTCAATGTCCGCCGAAGACGACAATGCCGCATATTTACAGGCCATGGATTTTGCCCAGAAATTTTATCAAGACTTGGTCGAAACCCAAACAGACGAGGGCGAAAAAGTATGCGATGTGGATATTTACGTTGTTCGACCGATTATTCGCAATCCTGACACGGATCACGCCGCGTTATATTGGTTGATTATGAACGAAAAACCATGGTCAACATCGCCAAGATAAAATGCCTGTTGTATTTTTGTTTCGATTTATGTAAAATATGTAAAAAAAAAGGGGCGGAAATATGAAACGATTTTTGATTGCTTTTTGCGTATTGGTAACAACTGTTTTCGGTGCAAATGCGTATCAGGTTATGTCGTCCAAGGAACTGGGCAAAGATGACGCAAAAAATCAAAACGTTGTTGTTAAATGCACCACGGATTTAGGAAAAATTTCAAACCAAACATGTTCGCTGCGGCGTTACGTTCGTTGCACCGGAACCGGAACACAAAAAAAATGCAACGGGTGGCAGGGCTGGCGTGATTTACGCAACCCGGAAAAACAATACAGCGATTGGAAATCGGCCGCCGGGGCATGCTGTCGTTCCATGGGATTAAGGTAATTTTTCACAAACTACAAGTTTGGCTTTCGCTTGTTGTCGAACCAATCGCCGTTGGTTCTTCGTCCAATCAAAAAAAATATCGCATTCGGCGATATTATTTTGGTGGATGTGATTGGACTTGAACCAACGACCTCTTCGATGTGAACGAAGCGCTCTAACCAACTGAGCTACACATCCAAATAAAAAACTACTAAATCGATTTAGTGGTGGGGATAGTGGGACTTGAACCCACACGGTCGCAATGACCAAAGGATTTTAAGTCCTCAGCGTCTACCATTCCGCCATATCCCCAAGGACTGTGAACAACAAAAACTTTGGTGGAGCTGATGGGACTCAAACCCACGACCTCTACGATGCGAACGTAGCGCTCTATCAACTGAGCTACAACCCCAGAACTTCATATGGTGGGCATAAGAAGACTCGAACTTCCAAGGGTCGCCCCACTAGTACCTGAAACTAGCGCGTCTACCAATTCCGCCATATGCCCTTAAAGCGGTTGGTATAATAAACTAATTTATCATATTTTGCAAGGGGAAAATGTATTTCAAAATAATAAAACATACCCACGAAAAATACATATTTTCGCTTGCTCTGATTTTGGGAATTTTGCTAACATTCTATCAGAGATGAAAAAAATTCTGATTTTTGGCGTTTTTCTGGCGTTTTTTAATATCGCATCTGTTGATGCGGCGGTTCGTGATGGAACAACAAACGCACGAACAAAATCGGGTCAGGTCCCCCAGCAACGGATATCCACCACACCGCGGGTTGACACAAATCGTGCCACACCTGTTCGGCAATCGGGTGGGGCAGCGGCCACACGTTCGGCAACAACAAAACCCGCAACACGCACGCCTGCAAATTCATCGACCCGTGCAAAAACATTCACCACCGCCCAGGCATCACGTTCGGCAACCACGTCACGTTCGTCAAAAATGGACACACAAACTAAACCGGCGACCACCCGTGGCATCACAGCGGGTTCAAAACGCACAAAAAACGCACGTGCCGCAACCGATACAACCGGTGCAATAACGATGTCTGAAACCCGCACAGGTGCCGCGTACGAACAATGCAAGGCCGCATATTTTCAATGTATGGACCAATTTTGCAGTTTGAAAAACGAAGAATACCGCCGCTGTTCGTGCAGCGACAGGGTCCTGGATTTGGCCGATGTTCGGGAAAATTTGACCCAGACTAATTCGAAGTTAACCGAATTTACGGAAAATTTGGACGTTGTTGGAATGACCGCCGCCCAGGCCACGGCAATACACACCGCATCAGATGGCGAAAACGCGTTGATTGCCGATACTTCCGCATCCAAGGCATTGTTACAGGCGATAATGAATTCGATACGCGGCGAAGACACCACAGTGGGCGGGAAAATGTCCGATTTGAACAGTATAAACATTTCGTTTGATACGGCGAACGCGTTCGGTATCACCGACAGTGCCCAGGTTGTCGCATCCTATAACGGTTCAACATTATACCGTGCCGTATATCCCAGTTGTCGTGATGCGGTAAAATCTGACTGTACGGATGCATCGTTGCAACGTGCGGTTACGGCGTATTTGATGTCGATTGAACAGGACTGCAACACGGTTCAAACGGCATTAACCAATAAACAGAAAGAATTAAAGGCCGCGGTTCGCGAGGGCAGTGCAATGTTAGATTTGGCACGAATTGAAAACCGCAAAAAACACAACTCTGATAATTTTACCGCGTGTCTTGGCAACGTAGAATCCGCGATTTTAAGCGAAGAAGTTTGCGGTTCTGATTATCATAAATGTTTGGATAATGGTGAATATATTGATGTTACAACCGGTGCACCTATTGCGGGCGTAACAGGTTTTGCCAACCTGGGACACATTTTAACTTTTGCCCCCGGTGTCGAAGTCGCCACCGACCAAAAACTGTCCATGGTCCAAGAAAACAAAAAATTCGTTACAAGTTTTGAAAATAAAACCAAAAAATTCGCCGCCGATGCTCTGGACAAATGTTCGGAAATTTCTGATTCCGTGTGGAGTGAATATCTGGACAAGGCACTGTTAGCAATTTATTACGCCCAACAGTCCAAGGTTGACACAATAAAAACCGGGTGTTTTGATTTAATAACGGCGTGCTATAATGATCGCAACGCTTCGATTACCGCGGCGATGAAGGAATTGATTGACGGCACCACCGAGACATCATTAATCCCCAGCAAGATAACACTGACCCAAACCATGTGCGATGACTATATTCAATCGTGTAATGGGATGTTCGATGGAGACATAATTGACGAATACGTTCAAAATCAAAAAGACACCGACACATTGGCGGCATGCCGTGCGGTTGCCCAACAATGTTTCACAAAATACGGCGGGGCGAACTATGAAAACTTTTATTATCCGTCCAGCGGTCTGTTTCAACCAAATACGGTGGATGCGACCGAACTCGAATTAGGAAACGATTTCAATACGATACGAACCGCACTTGATTGGTTCAGTTTGTACGAGTATGATGAAGACGATAGAATAGTTATGGAAGCGGACAACGAAACCCCAAAATATAAATCGCCGTGTGCCCAGGAAGTTGCCCAAATCCCCAGTTGTGCCGAACAAATTGAAACAGTATTCGGCGGTTTGGACAGCATACACGGCAAACGAAGTATTGATGTATCCTACGATTCTTACGTATATGGTTCAGAAGCAGGTGAGGCAGCAAACGGATACGGATGGGTTATGGGTAACAACCCAGACTCAACCGCCCAGGTTGATTACGGCAAATTTACCAATCGGCGTTTACGTCCAACAGGTGTTGCAACCGAGGTATATAACCAGATTATCGACATATTACAAACGCAATGTATGAATATGAACGGCAAATTTGTCGAAGCACAATATGTAAAACATGTATCTTCTATTCCAAGTTGTTTTATTACTGCTATAGGTGGCTATGGTTTAGCATATTTATCACAAGGCAGTGATGAACCACAACAGGAAAACATTTGTCCGAAAAATTATCTACAAGACGTTGACACGGATGCGTGGGGGGTATGTTCGTGTTGGGAAAACGGCGGTCGTCGCAGCAAGGGTGGATTGATTTCAAAATGTATGCCGATTATACCTGTGTGGCCAACCAACGACACGCAAACTAACGCACCAAATGATGCGGAGTGCAGTGAGAATTATAACGATGCAATAATAAATCAAATTAATGCTGTTGGTATGAAAGGGTGGTGTTTGTCTGATGTCGATACGGCAACAGACCGTGTTAAACCAATCAGTGGTTCCATCCCAGAAGATGTTCCATACGGTATCAACGCAACAATGACACCAGACCAAAATTAATACACCCCTTATCGACATTCCGATAAATCGTATAAACTTTTATAAAAAACAGGTTAATCGACCAACGTTTTTAATATATCGGTCGCAATCAATTCACTGGCGGTGCCATCAGAACGAATCCACATATCATCCGCCGCGCGTAATTCAGAAATCATTTTCGAACGATTTGCCGGCAAAACAACGCTGTCAAATGTGTTTACTATTGTGTCAGCGTTTGCATCGGGCCCCAAACATTCGGGATACACACCACGATTCAACAAGATATTCACCAACGAAACCCACCGAACACGTATAAAACGCCGCAATAACCATACCGTTATTGGGTTCATTTTATATGTAATTATTGCCGGTATGTGTAACATTGCCAATTCCGCCGAAACGGTCCCACTGGCCGCAATCGCAACATAAGTCCGGCGATACAAATCATAACGCGTATTTGCATCAACCAATTCTGGTTTAACCGCCCAATTTTTTATATGTTCACGAACATAGTCAACCGTTGTTTCAACCGTTGGAATTACAAATTTATATCCCATATATCCACACGAATGTAATGTTTCCACGACACGTTCAAACACAGGCATTAATTTACGAACCTCGTTCATACGACTGCCCGGGACAAGGGTTATAATCTTTTCCTTGGTATTTTTAATACCCTGGGATTCTGTGCCCAACAAAGATTCCGCAATTGGATGACCAACCGGAACAGTATCCAATCCATATTTTGTGAAATATGGGACCTCGAAATCAAAAAACGCATACAATTTATCAAAAATCTGGGCGTATTTTTTCGCACGCCCCGGCCGCCACGCCCAAACCTGGGGGGCAACAATATGATGAAAACGCAATCCACCAGAAATTAATTCACGCCCTTGCTTGCTGGCACGTAATTTTTTTATCACCGCCCGTGCAAAACCCGGCGAATCAATAGTCAAAACCATATCAGGTCGCTGGTCAATTATCGCGGTTACCGTTTGATTTATTCGGCGTGTCAATGTTCGAATACGAGATAAAACCTCGACCGCACCCATAACCGACAAATCGCCCATTGGAAACAACGATTTTAACCCCAACGATTGCATTTCCGAACCGCCAACACCACAAAACTCAACATTCGGCAGGTGCCGCATCACGCGAGCCCCCAAACAATCCCCCGAAACTTCACCGGCAATAACAAAAATCTTTGGTTTTTTATTCCGCATTTTTCGATGTGCCAATTCCACGCTTTGAACGATTTTCTATGAAATCAATTGCATCCATCGCATATTTGTTATTTTTTACTTCCTTGCGAATATGGGCCAGACGTTCCAACGCCGTTCCTTCTGTGCCGCGGAAAACCGCAGAATACACCATGTGTATTGCGTGCATATCTTCGTTTGTGAACCCGTGACGCATCAAACCAACACGATTTATCGTTCGATATGCCGCACGCGGCCCATCATATATGGCATACGGCAATATGTCATTTGTAACACCGGACATACCACCAACAAACGCATTACGACCAATACGAACGAATTGCAACACCATAACATCCCCAGACAAAATAGCAAAATCTTCTACCTCGACATGACCAGCGACCTGGACCAGGTTGGACATCACCACACTGTTACCAATTTTACAGTCATGCCCAATATGTGCATTAACCATAATCTGACAATCATCACCAATAACCGTTCCATCAGATGCCGGTGTCCCAGAATGAATTGTTACATATTCACGAATACGGCAACGCTTGCCAATACGCAACCCCGTCATGGCGGCTTCGTCCTGCCATTTTAAATCCTGGCTCATTACGCCCAGAACCGCAAACGGATAAACAATAGAATCATCGCCAATTGATGTTTTGCCGTCAACAACAACACTGGATACCAATTCCACCCGGTCGCCCAACACAACATTTGGCCCAACCGTGCAAAAAGGCCCTATCTTACAATCCTTGCCCAATACGGCATTTGGATGAACAATCGCGGTTGGATGTATTTCTGTCATAACTTGTCTCGCTTGTTTTGTTAATTCAATTTATACATTGAATACTACACCAACCGCGGCGATATTCATATTCAATAAATCTAACAAATTATAACAAGAATTTTGCATCCGCCAGATGCGAACGTTTCATTGTCATCAACAAGATTCCCATTATGGTTATTGTAGGGACGTTTATCAATATACCAAACAAAATGACCGTCCATGCAAACAAGCCTTCGGCCATATCGGACTTTTTAGACTTGGCATGCCACACCGACAACCCAAACAGGCCAAAAAGCATTACCATGGTTGCCAAAAACACTGGCACAGCCTCGGTCAACAGGAACAGAACAGTACACAACAGTGTTACAAAACGCATCAACCATTTTAATTTAACATATGCACTGCGATGAACGCGTTCTCGTGCGTTTACCAAATATACCGCCAATGTTGCAATTGCCATTCCACCGGTAATCAACAACCAAAACAAGTGCAACAATGTCAAATTCCCCAATTGAGCAAATCTGAAATACTCGGGTTGCATAACCAATCCGGTGACGGTTGCCCCCATCACAATCAACGAGCAGGGCAATGTCCGCATTTGGCGATTGGTATATCGTCCAATCACGATACCTAAAACCACCGCTGCCACCTGTAAAAGTGGCCCCCACCAATTTAATGTATCGCTTAATGCCACCACCAATAAAACCACCACGGCACACAAACCGTTTATAATCCATTTTCTGCGTCTGGACACATCGCGATTGCCATACCACACAGGTAATTTAACACCACGGGTTTTAATCCCAACAAAAACACATGAAACAAACAAGACCATCGCAGTTACCCACGGCAATAACGATACCCCGTCACGCAAAACACCATAGTTTCCACCCATCAACACAACCCATATTGCCGTTATTATAACGGTCCAAAACGATACATTTTGCATTGAAACATATTTACCAATCATTGTTTTGGCCGTAATCGATTTACCCAATAAATACGCCGCCAAGAACAACGGAGAACACAATAACGCGTTCCAAAAAAACGCAGCCCCGGCAAGTGCCGCATTGTTAAACGCACTGACCGCACTGGAAACGACTGTGATATCTTCGAACATAAACTTGCCTTTTGTTTTTATTAGATTATTATATAGGTATGACAGAAAAACAAGAAATTTTTACCCTGATTGGCGGACGGGTCAAAATTAAACGCGGACGCTATAACCCGACATCTGATGCGGTTTGGTTGGCGGCATTGCCGGATAAATCCCCAAAAAACGTTCTGGACGTTGGAATTGGAACGGGCGGGGTATCGCTGTGTTTGGCATCGCGTATGCCGGACATCGAAATTACCGGGATTGACATATCCCAAGATATGTTGGATGAATGCAGTAATAATTTCCAATTAAACAACAAAAGGGTCGAACTGGTTAACGCCGACATATTGTCTTGGCGAACGGACAAAACGTTCGATTTGGTTGTTTCGAACCCACCGTATTTCAAGGGAACGCCCGCCAAACACGATGCTCATCATAACGCAGACCTGGGGGAATGGACCCGCAAATGCATCGCACGCGTCCGACCGAACGGTATGTTTGCCACGATTGTCGATGCGGCAATGATGTCAAATGTTGTTGCCGCGATGAATCATCATTGTGGCGACATACGCATAATACCGCTGTTCAGCACACAAAACACCGCCGAACGTGTGTTATTGTCTGGGGTGGTTGGCTCACACACGGGGACCCGTATTTTTGCCGGGCTACATATGAATTGCGATGCGATTTTACGTGATGGCTTGACTATTGCTGATTATTTGGCTATGCTGTCAGAGTTATGATAAATTTTATAACACGATATTTTACGTCATTATGGGCGTTTATCACTTCACCGTTCAGGGCGGTGTGGCGTTTTATTTCTCGTCTTTTTCCGCCACGTGAATTTACGGTTATGGATATACCACGCGGCAACGTCTATACTTTCCAACAGAGCAGTTTCTGGCGTTTTACAAAATTTTGTGCCAAGGTCGGATTGATTATATGGGCATCATGGTCAACATACGTATTTGTGTATCATCGTCCAATGTTACAAAAACGAACAAACCAATTGGAACAGATGCGGACAAAATATGCACAACACATGACTGATTTACAAACATACCTGGGTAAATATAACGAACTGACGAAAAACATTAACGTTATTGACGACAAGTTATTAAAAGACAAAAAACTGACCGATAAACAAAAAGAAGAATTGATTAACGAACGATTGAAAACCTGGGGCGAATTGGACTTCTTGAAAACCCGCATAACCGAAATGTTCACCAACGAACACTATACGCCCGAATATACAAAATTTTCAGATTTGGCGGTCGAATATGAATTAATACGTGCCGAAAATACCGAATTAAGAAAACGCGACACCGAAATGGTTGAAACTGTTGCGAAAATAGTTGATGTGGATAATAAAATTATTGATACGGTTTCAAAACTGACAAATGAAAAAATTAGTGATTTGCGGTCCGATTTAAAGCATATAAACGGAACACTGGCGACACTGGGCATCGGTCAAGATTCGTTGGTTGCGGGTGCGAACAAGTTTTCAAATCAATTGGTCGGGGCGGTCTTTAACCCGCTGGACATTGATAAAACTTTGGACGAGAAATATCAAAAACTGGCGGATAATTTGGCATTGTGGAATGGATTAAACAAATTGAAAACTGTGTTGCCACTGGGGGCACCGGTAAAAACTGTTCGCATTACGTCAAAATATGGTATACGTAAGGACCCTTTCACCGGAACCCAAAAAAAACACAAAGGGATTGATTTCGCAGGCAAGGTTGGAACGGAATTGATGGCGGTCGCCCCAGGGCGTGTTATATCGGCCGGCGAACGCGTTGGATACGGAACAACGGTTGAAATTGACCATGGACTTGGGTTTACAACGTTGTATGCACATCTTTCTAAAATCAATGTGTCGCGTGGCGATTGGGTGCGGCCGGGGACAATTGTTGGATTGGGTGGTTCTTCGGGTCGTTCAACCGGACCGCATTTACATTACGAAATCAGATACAAGGGCAACCCGTTTGACCCAGAAAAATTTGTAAAAGAATAAGGAGCAGACAAATGTTGGCTTTTACGAACGCAGACGAAAAAACATCACCAACAATTATTGGTGCCGGGTGCAAAATGACGGGCAACATACACACCGACCACAATGTTCAAATTCACGGCCACGTTATCGGCGACATCGTTGCCGAAACGGTTGTTATTGGGCGTGGCGGTCTGGTCGAAGGAAAAATACATGCAGACAATTTGTTTTTGCACGGTAAATTGGACGGCCCTGCAACGGTCGATATTGCAAATGTTTTCAGTCATGCGGAAATGACCGGAACACTGTCGTATCGCACATTGAATATCACCGCCAATACCGGGTTGGAATGTAAATTAGCCAAACGCAAAGATACCAAGGACAAATAAAATGAATAAAACAATAGAAAAAGTTTTCATCGCCGCCGATCATCGTGGGGTAGGGTTAAAATTGTATTTGATTGAAATGCTTAGTGCCGCCGGATACAACGTTGTGAATTTGGGGACCGATGATTTGAATACACCGGTTGATTTCCCAGACGTTGCAAAAAACCTGGCTGATGCGATGTTAGATACCGAAAACACACGTGGAATACTGGTATGTGGCACGGGTGCCGGGGTCCAAATTGCCGCAAACCGTTATCGCCACATTCGTGCATCACGTTGCGACCGCCCGGACCAGGCACGCGATGACCGTTTCCACGATGATATAAATGTTTTGGCGTTGGGTGCGGATGATATAGATATAGAAATGGCATTTATGTGTACCCAGGCATTTTTGGAAAGTCCGTTTGACGATTGCGATAAACGCCGCCGCAGAATCGAAAAGATATCCTAGTGGTTAGTAAAAACCCGCCCAAACGGGCGGTGTTTTTAATGACGATTTCTGTTTCTTATAATATCTGCTTTGTATCGTACTTGTTTTGCAAAAATATTCTTTTCAGCATTCATCTTACAAGTATCGAAATGATTAAAGCGTTTTAACAAACTGTCTTCCACTGGGAGAGCGTGTTGATGAAAAGCCACATGGCTAAGAGAATCTTCTTTTGCCTTATATGCTTTTCTATCCTGTTTATAGTTCTCATAAACAGATAATAAACTATCTCTAACTGCAACAGCTTTCTTTATCTTTGAACTAATGTCTTCCACGCTATCCACAATATAGCCTGCTTCCCAATTATAACTCTTCCCTAATGTTGAGTGAAATGCCGCATCTACCCCCTTGTCATCACCATATACATAACCCCATTCAATCACAGAATCCCCAGTGCTATACACATAAGGTTCAATACTATGAATACGCCATCTATACTTAGGCCATACTAGGCCATTTCTCCAAATTGTGTTCACCATATTATTATCAAGACTAATAACTTCATGGCCAACGGCATCTACAAAAGCATTCATACGAGAAGCATTTGTATCTAAAACTGGTTTTTCGCCCAAATTTTTTTCTTTCAACTCGCAGAAAACACTGTCGTAAACATAATCCCTGATATCATATACATCGTTATAAAAATCTTTTTCTATCTTAGCAACAATTTCTTTTGCTTTCTTTTTGGGGTCCATAGGTGTTTTATGAGATTCGCTAAAAATCGACATATATAAAGGCAAGGCTGGTAATCCTAATACAACACACCCAATGATTATCGTCAAAAGTGCTTCCGCTATCTCTTTTGTTAACTTCTTTTCCGACATTTTCAACTCCTTTTATTTGTTGTTTGTCCGAATCGTTTTTTGTTTACACCAAGAATAATAGTCCAAAAAAAAAAATGTCAAGTTTTGTTTAATGATAAAATTTATTTTTAGTAAAAAGATATAAAAAACCGCCCATCCGCTTTCGCTGTACCACAGCGAGATTGCCAAACAGGGCGGTTTCATTAAACACTAACCACTAATTACTTTTTTACCACGAAGTTGACCAATTTTTTCGGCACAACGATGGTTTTGATTATTTCCGCACCTGTTAATTGGCGGGTGGCGGTGTTTTTAGCCATCACAATCAAATCATCATCAGTGGCATCAACACTGGCATTAAATTCGCCAACACGTTTACCATTTACCGTTACCGCAAATGTTGTGGTTGTTTGGACCAACTTTGACGCATCAAATGTCGGCCACGGTTCAAATACCAACATATCCGCGTGTCCCAACTTTTCCCACATTTCTTCGGTTAAATGCGGGGCAAACGGGTTTAACATTTGAATCAGTATTTCATACGCACGGCGTGGCATTTTACCACCCGGAAAAGCGTTCAAAAATTCCATCATCGCGGAAATCGCAGTGTTGAATTTCATACCGTCCAACCGCTCGGTTACATCGGCAACCAGACGATTTATCAAAACATCCTGGTCCGCGGTCGGCGCATCATCTATTATACCGTCAAACGCACTTTCCACACGACGCAGGAATCTTTCAACCCCGCGCAGTGTGTCTTCGGACCAATTCATATTATTTTGTTCCCAAGGTGCCAAATAAAGTATAGCCAAACGACATGCGTCCGCCCCAGTACGTGCCACTACATCGGACGATGGCACGACATTACCACGCGATTTTGACATCTTTTGACCATCTGGCCCCATAATCAAACCATTACACGTACGTTTTTGATACGGTTCCGCACCCGGAACATAGCCCAAATCCGCCAATGCCTTATACCAAAAACGGGAATAGAGCAGGTGGCGTGTTGTATGTTCCATACCGCCGTTATAATGGTCAACCGGCATCCATTTGTCTAACTGGCTACGACGGCAGAATTCTTTGTCATTTCTTGGGTCCAGATAGCGCATAAAGTACCACGAAGACCCCGCCCACTGTGGCATAGTATCAGTTTCGCGTTTTGCCGCCCCGCCACAACAAGGGCAGGTTGTTTTTATCCATTCGGTTGCACGCGCCAACGGACTTTCGCCCGTATCGGTCGGTTTATAATCATCCATGTGTGGTTGTAATAACGGCAATTCGGATTCGTTTATTGGTTGCCAACCACACTTTTCGCAATAAACCATTGGAATTGGCTCACCCCAATACATTTGACGTGAAAAACCCCAATCTTTTAATTTATATTTCGTGGTCCCGCGTGCAAAGCCATGTTCAGTTCCATATTCAATTGCGGCGGATATGGCCGTTTCTTTATCCATACCGTTTAAAAATTCGGAGTTTATATGCGTTCCGTCCCCCTCGTAAACCTTGTCTGGTTCACCGCCCGCCAATACCGGGATAATTTCCAACCCAAACTTTTTTGCAAAGTCCCAGTCACGTGAATCGTGTGCCGGCACTGCCATAATCGCACCAAAACCATAATCCGCCAAAACATAATCAGATATAAAGATTGGCACCTGGCGACCATTAAACGGATTTTTTGCCATAACACCTTCTAATCTGACACCTGTTTTATCCTTGGTAACATCGGTTCTTTCGATTTCTGATTTCGCCTTGGCGGCGGCAATATATGTACGAACCGCATCAGCATTTTTAATGCGACCTTCATCAAGCCATTTTTTTACCAACTTATGTTCCGGCGCAATGACACAGAATGTAACACCGAATATAGTATCGACACGTGTTGTATAAACCGTCATAATATCGTCCCCAACACGAAAATCAACATCAGCACCGTATGAACGACCAATCCAGTTAATCTGCATGGTTTTTACTTTTTCGGGATAATCAACCAATGCCAAATCATCTATCAAACGGTCGGCATACTTGGTTATCGCCAAATTCCATTGCAATTTCATTTTCTTTTCAACCGGGCCATGACAACGTTCACAACAGCCGTCTTCTAATTCTTCGTTGGTCAGGTTTGTACGACAATTTGGGCACCAATTCATAGGCAATTCAGATTTATATGCCAAACCCGCCCGCCAAAACTGAATAAACATCCACTGGGTCCATTTGATATATTCCGCATCAGATGTAGCAACCTTGGAATCCGGGTCAAACGACAGCCCCATAACCGAAATATCTTTTTCAAAAATTTTAATTAACTCGGCAACAGAATCACGCGGATGTTTACCAATTTTTGTCGCATATTTTTCAGACGAAATCCCCATAGAATCATAGCCAATAGGGAACAACACATCAAACCCGCGCATACGTTTATAACGCGCCATAACATCCATACCAGTATAAGGCAACATATGACCGACGTGCAAACCAGAACCAGACGGAAACGGAAATTCAATCAAATTATAATATTTTGGTTTTGAGCCGTCATTTTTCGGAACAAACACGCGCGCATCAGACCAACGTTTTTGCCATTTGGCTTCGCGTTCTGTAATTTTTTTCATATCATCTGTTGCCATTTTTATACTCCTGAATAAATCTGCGGGGCATAGAGTAGCAAAAAAGCATAAAACTTGCAAGTTTTTTGTATTTTTTACATTATTTTATACGGTATTATTTTACCGCATTGATTTTTCTTGACTTTTCTGCGGCGTTGCGACATAATAGGGCGAACTTTTTAATTAACAACAAAGGTAAAACAAAAATGGCAGCGACAAAATCGTGAAAAAAGTGCGAATTAGAAGCCAAATGGTATCTGATTGACGCAACTGATTGCACGCTGGGACGTTTGGCGGCATATACCGCGAACATCTTGCGTGGCAAAAACAAGGCCACATGGACACCGAATATGGATTGCGGCGACCATGTAATCATTATCAACGCGGACAAGGTTGCATTATCTGGGACCAAGGCCGACAAAACAAAATTCTATTGGCACACCACATACCCAGGCGGTCTCAAATAACGCACATTGGGCCAGATGCGTGCCGAAAAACCAACTTTGTTGGTTAAAAATGCCGTAAAGCGTATGATGGGTCGCCGCACCGCGGTTGCATTGGCGGACAAACGTTTGACCAAATTGCACGTTTATGCGGGCACGGAACACAAACATGCCGCACAAAATCCGATTGTTATTGATTTTGCCGGTCTGAACCGTAAAAACAAAAGGGGCGAATAATGGCTACTACTACAAAGAAAACAACCGCCACAAAAAAGGCGACAACTGTTAAGAAGGTCGCCCCAGCAACAAAAGCAGCGGCAACAAAAACAACAAAAGCGGTTGCAAAGCCAAATTTGGCTGGTGCAATTTGCACAACAGGTAAACGTAAGGATTCTGTTGCACGCGTATATTTAATGCCGGGCAAGGGCAACATCACCATCAACGGCAAGTCAATGAACGAATACTTCCGCCGTCCGGTGTTACAAATGATTTTGAATCAACCTTTTGAAATCACCAATCGGACCGGTGCATACGATGCATTTGTTATGGTTATGGGCGGTGGTTTATCTGGTCAGGCGGGTGCCGTAAAACACGGTATTTCCAAGGCACTGGAAAAAGCCGAAGCCGATTTACGCAAACCGTTAAAGGCGGCCGGGTTCTTGACTCGCGACAGCCGTGTTGTTGAACGTAAACACTATGGTTTCCGCAAGGCTCGCCGTTCTACACAGTTCAGCAAACGTTAATCGTTTGGGATTGTATATCAAAACCGCCCATCTGGGCGGTTTTTTTAGGTGATTTGCAAGCAGCATTTTTTGTGTGCAACTTTGTATTGCTTTTAACAAAATTCTGTGTATAATCACGGTTACTCTAATAATTACCCAGGGGAAAAATATGTTTAAAAAAGAAAAAATCAAAGACTTACATTATTCTGTAACCGGTTTCTTGACCGTTGATGAAGTTCAAAAGGCCGCCGATGAGGTTTTAACCGAATACGGCAAAAACGCAAAAATGCCGGGCTTTCGTGCGGGTCATATTCCATTGTCCGTATTACGCCAAAAATATAACGCATCTGCAATGGGCGAAGCGATTGATAAATTGATGAACAAGGATTTAAATGAATATGTCGCCGAAAAGAAAATTCGTTTGGCGGGTGCGCCACGTGCCGACCTTGGCAAATGGGAAATCGGCAAAGATGTTGAATACACATTAGAATTCGATATTTTGCCAACATTGCCGGAAACAGATTTATCAAAATATACTTTGACCAAAAAAGTAACAAAACTGGACGAAGCAGAAGTCGAAAAAGCAATTGAAAACCTGCGGCGCGGTCGCAGTGTTGCCGAAAAACAACCAAGCGATTATGTTGCCAAAGATGGCGACACCGCCGTTATTGATTTCAAGGGCTTTATTGGCAAGGATGCTTTCGAAGGTGGCGAAGCCAAAAAACATCATTTGGTTTTGGGTTCTGGTTCATTTATTCCGGGATTCGAAGACCAGGTTATCGGCCACAAGGCTGGCGATAAATTTGATGTAAAGGTCAAATTCCCAAAGGATTATCACGCGGAAAACTTGGCCGGCAAAGAAGCACGCTTTGAAATCGTCTTGCACGAGGTTCGCAAGCATATTTTGCCTGAATTAAATGACGAATTTGCAAAATCTGTTGGCCAGGAAACAGTCGAAAAATTGCGTGAACATATCCGCAATATCTTGAACGAACAATACGAAGAAGCCGCAAAACAGGAAATGCGTAACGAATTGTTGGACATCATGGCGGAAAAAATCAAATTGGATTTGCCCGAAACATTGGTTGACCAAGAATTACAAATGGCGAAAAACGAACACGAACATCATCATGCACACTGTGATGGCAAATGTGGCGATGATTGCAAATTCGATGAAAAGAAAGAACGCAAAGATGCCGAACGCCGTGTCAAATTGGGCCTGATTTTGGCAGAGTGGGGAACACAAAACAAGGTCGAAGTTTCGCGTGATGATTTGCAACAGGCTGTTTGGGCCGAAGCCGCACGCTATCCAGACCCGAAACAGGTTTTTGAATTCTATAATAAAAACCAGGGTGCTTTAAATATGCTGCGTGGTATGATTTTCGAACGCAAAACATTGGATGCGATGTTGGGGCAGGTTAAAACCAAAGAAAAATCGGTCAAACCCGAAGAGTTGTTCCAACAAGCCAAGGCAAAATAATTCAAAAAGCCTGAAAAAAACCGTCCGGAACAGGGCGGTTTTTTCATACACAACGAATCACAAAACTATTTACCTGCGGCGACCTTTTCCACCACGCTGACGTAATCCACGGCGAATTGCAATCGCAGCCCCCGAAGCGGCCAACACCCCACCAGCAAATATCCCAAGGTATTTCATACGTTTTTCGTGTTCTTTATCTGCCACGTATTTCGAGACCAACGCATCTTTTAACGCGTTTGACGTTAAATCTTTTGCTCGTTGATTTTTCTGTAATTGCAAAGAATTTTCCAATGCCACAACAGCATCATCAAAATCTTCGTTTGCATTATACGCAAGCCCCATATTGTAATACGCCGCCGCAGAATCTTGTCTGGTTGCCGCCATATCCAATGCATTGTTCGCATTTTTTATGGCCCGCTTGTTTTCGCCCAACCCCAAACGATAGAAAGAAATATCGTTCTGTAACGATGCGTTATTATATTGCGTTTCTGCCAAAGAATCTAAAACTTCGCAGGCACGAACCGTGTCCATTTCGCCATTTCGTATTTTTGACACAACCTGGTTATGGGTTGCACGTGCCACCATAGAATTATAGAAACGCACATAATCAGCATCTTTCCCAGACTGATTCAATATGTTCGCAACCAAATTCCCATCAATACGATTTAACAAGAAGTCTATGGTCGGTAACGCGAATGTCTTTTTACCGTTTTTATTTGTTGGATTTTTCATCCACGCATAAAAATCGTTCAACACTTCTTGGGTATTAATTTCTTTTCTGCCATTACCACACGGCTTGAAAAATTTGGTTCGTGCATTTTCCCCGCCTTGTTGCATAAAAAATTCATACATTCCACCCATTGGCAAGTTAATAAAATCACTTGGCGTAACCCGACCCAAAATCATCAAGCCTTCTAACCAACGCCGCCAAATCATACCAGGACCTTCTGACAATGGCATAAAATTACCAACGGTATTAGCCAATCTGACATCATCGGCGTGATTCATTAAATCTTCACCAAAACTTCTGGGGGCCACAACCGGATACTTGTCGAACAATTTTAAAACACTGTCGCAATCGGTTGCTTCGCCATATTTTTTATACAGTTCGCGTAACGCCTGGCTGCGTTCCCGACAATTAGTGTCTGTCGGTTCCTCTATCAAATTTGTGCAAGAATTATAACATACTGATGTCAAACCAAACACACGCCCCGGCGATTCCAACCCCAATCCGCCAAACGCCACATCATAACACCACATAAAGAAAAACGTTTCTTTGTCTTCACAAAAAGTCTTGGATTCGGCCCACGCTCGTTTTAATGAAACATTAGGTGTCTTTAATGTTACAGATTTACCATCCAGTTGTGTTATGCCAAAACAAATTGTTGGTATACCTTTTGAATCAAGGTAAGGAACACAAACATCATAATTATATGTCTTTGTTTTATCGTCATACAAAAACTTACTTCCTTCGGTAAACATAAGGAACACCACTATCTGGTCGGTAAAGTTTTTCATATAACTTTTGAAATCGCCATAGGTTTTAAAGACTTTTTTTACATCTTTCTTGCCCGCCTGTTCTTTTTTGGTGGCATCATTTTCGCGATTACAACCAACAAAGCCCGCCGTTGCGGCGGTCAACATAGAAATCAACGACACGGCATACAATGTCTTTTCCAGATTTGCAAACATTCGAGTTTGTTTCATCAATACCCCCTTTGTATTATCTGTCCCCACCAACATTAATATAGTGATAAAGCGGGCAGGGACAAGATGTATTTACTCACCATAACACCGTTTAACGTATTTGTTTTACATAAACAATAATAGTCCAAAAAATAAAATCGTCAAGTTTTTTTACTAGACTCAAGTGCAAAATGCACAGCAACAAGAAAAAAACGCAAAGCAGAAATTATTAAGTCATTTTCAATTTAGGAAACGAAAATAAACAAAACAAATAACATACAAACCCTGTAATTCAGGGTTTTCTTTTTTTGGTATTGTTTCAAATATTTCAAAAAAGATACATTATTTACACCTGAGCCTTTTACTACAACAAAATTTACTTTTTTTGCAAAATTCGCAAAAGAAACACACAAAAACGGCATTTTTTATACTAACGCTACCCACAACGGCACCAAAAAAGTCCAGAATTTCGCCATTTTTTGTTTTTTCAGCGAACAAAGCAGGGCGAAAATCACTTTTTTAGCAACCGCGGACATAAAAAAGGCAACACATAAACCAAAGGACAAGTAAATTGTTTTTCAGTATATAAATATATAAATTCGTTCTATGTTCGTATCCGTCAAAAAATTTCCACAACACGTGCGTAGTAATTTGTGCCAGAGAGTTTTAAAATCCACACGATTATTTTATCCCCAGATAAAACAATTTCGACCAATTGCCAGAGATTTAAAATTCACATGGTTATATTATGTATACGTTTTATCCCCAAATAAAACAAAACAACTCGACCAGTGGTTATATTATGTATACGTTTTATCCCCAGATAAAACTATACATAATATACATTATACGCCTTTTGTGTATCGCTGCCCGGCTGAAAAAATTACACCGATTGACGCACGCCCCGTTGTGCAAATCTATGTGATTTAGACACCCAATAAGCAAACGCGACACCCCAACAAAAATTTACACACATTTTCTTTTTATATCAATGTGTTATTAAATGCTTTTAATAATTTATTTTAATTTTTTTATCAAATTTCAAAAAACCATCAGAAACACGTATAAAATAGCACCAAAAACCACAAAAAACCAATCCACCCCACCCCATACACCAACCATATCAAGTATTTACAACAACAAATTGAAACAACGACATTATTTTAAATTTTCTTTTACGCAAAAACCGCATAAAAATCGGTATTTTTTATACAAAAACGCCCACAGGTATTTCCAACCACAAAAAAGCACGCCATTTGTTTTTGACACATCGCACATTTTGTGATAAAATATCTCCCTACAAAGGAAAGGGTTTTATCGTGGCCGAAGTTAAAATCAAAGATTTAATTCGTAAACTGGTGTTTCAAAACAAACATGCCGAACACGAATACACCGAACAAATGGCGAACATCGTGTTTGATCGTAATGATACGGCGATTGAAAACGCCTATACAGAAAGCGAAAAAATTGATACTAAAATCGAAAAAATCAACGCGGCACTGGACAAGAAAGACGCAAAAATCAAGGCGACCACACGCGATAAAAAGGAAATGACCACGGAAACGTTTCGTGCCGCAATGAAAAAGTTAAACGAACAAAAAGACATATTAAAAGGACTGCAACAAACAACCATTCGCGAAAAAATGGACCGTGGGTTCCCTGCCCTTGACACGGAAATTAAAAAATACGCATGCTTACGACACCTGGTTTGGCGATTGGTAGAGGTTTCTGATTTTCCAACAACACAACACGATGACGGATTCCTGTATGCGGACGAAGACGCGTTTTTCAACAGTGATACCGCCCGTAATTTTCGCGAAATTTCCGACTATGTTGACGATGTTTTTGGCCGCCCTGGAATCAAGATGGAAAACGAAATGGCAATAGAGCGTTTTATAAAAAACGATGCCAAAGATTTGGGGCTGGGCATACCAGAAAAAATCACACCGCAAATTATCGTTGATATACACAACGCATTAAACGTTAAACGTGCAAAGGAAGCCGAAAAGAACCAAGAATTATCCGAAACAATCGCACAAAGCAAAATTGGCATTAAACCCATTCGGGATTTTGGCGATGGTTTTGCGATGTATCGTTTGATGCCAGATACGGAATATTACAACGAACACGGTGTTCACCGTAATTTGAAATACGAAAGTACACAAATGGGGATTTGTATCGGCGATGGAAGTCAAGCGTATTCAAAAAAAATACTAAACGAAAAAGAAAACCAGTATTACACATTACGCGTGCCGGATAAAAACGGACAAATGATTCCCCATTGCACGATTGAGGTTAATGGCAATATCGTAACCCAGGTCAAAGGCACCGCAAACGGCCCGGTTAATGGAAACTATAATAACAATGGTTCGCGAATTTTTGCGTAATGATTTAAACTGTGCATTTCCGGGCGATAAAAACACAACAAACAAACGCAAAATTTACGATTTAAAAAACATTGGTTTTATTAATGATGCACACGGTAAACAGGTTGACCTGTTTAACCTGGCCCCCGGAACAAAATTAGCACAAATAAATTTAGACACACTAAAGACCCGTGGCATAAAGATTGAAAATATAAAATCCGTTGAAAAAATATACGCCGGCGGCAAAATGTCAGACAGCGATTTAGAGCTTATAACACACCTTAACGCAAAGAAAATTTACTTAGAGTCTGCCGATTTATCAAACGTCACCAAACTAAACTTTGGCAATGCAGAAAATATACATTTATCTTTTACAAAGGGCTTGCACGGCGAATTGGATTTTACAAAAATCGCACCAAACGCAAAGGAAATTAAATTGGTGGACACCGATTTATCAAATGTTACGGAAATAAAAATAAAAGACCCAAAAATTATCCATGGTGTTGATATAAATACACTGCAAAAATTAATAATTGTCGGTGCAACAAACAAACTGAACACCACAGAACAACAATCCAACAATAAAAAAATTATTGTGCCAAAACATCCCGTGCACTCTTAACAAAAAACCGGTTGTGATTACACAACCGATTTTTATTACAACAGAAAAAATAACATTTATTCCATATTGGCCAGTTGTTCTAACTGGTCCGCCGCAATCAGTGCATCTATCATTTCATCCAGTCCTTCGCCACCCGCCAAAATATCGTCCAGTTTATACAATGTTAATTTAATACGATGGTCGGTTACGCGTTGTTCCGGGAAATTATACGTGCGAATCTTTTCGCTGCGGTCGCCAGAGCCAACCATACTGCGGCGTGATGCACCGCGCGCAGAATCCTGTTCCATACGCTGTTTTTCATACAATCTGGAACGCAATACCGCCATGGCGGTCGCCTTGTTTTGAATTTGACTGCGTTCGTTTTGACATGTTACAACGATACCCGTTGGAAAGTGCGTAATACGTATCGCACTGTCGGTTTTATTAACGTGCTGACCACCCGCACCCGATGCACGGAAAATATCAATACGAATATCTTTATCTTCGATTACAACATCAATATCTTGGGCCTCGGGCATAACGGCAACAGATGCCGCACTGGTGTGAATACGACCGCCAGCCTCGGTTTCCGGAACACGTTGCACACGATGAATCCCAGATTCAAATTTCATACGACCATAAACACCATCGCCTTCGATTTTGAATATGATTTCCTTGTATCCGTGCAGCGATGTCGCGTTTTCTTCGACAATTTCAATTTTCCACCCCTGTCGCAACGCATAGGATTTATATTGATTAAACAAATCGCCCGCAAACAGTGCCGATTCTTCACCGCCGACCCCTGCCCGGATTTCCAGAATCGCACTGTGGTCATCGGCATCATCACGTGGTAACAGTGCAATTTGCAAACGTTTTTCAATGTCAGGCAACGCATGTTTTAATGTTTCCAATTGTTCGGCCGCAATTTCACGCAATTCCGCATCGTGCTGCATTTCGGTTGCATCATCAATACCCTGCTTTGTCTGAAAATACTCGTCAATCAGTGGCAAAATTTCCGCCATGTGCGAATACTCTTTGGACAGTTTCGTCAATTCCGCACCCGACACATCCCCAGAATTCATTTGGGTTTGAATATCGGTGGCACGATTTTTAATATCAAGTAATTTTTGTTCTATTATCATAACTTATTCCATTATTTTTATCGCATCGTTTAATGATAAAACCTGTTGTTCGCCGGTCGTCATATTTTTAACCGCGACAACTTTATCTTTTACTTCCGTTTCGCCAATTATCACACTGTATTTAGCACCAATTTTATCAGCATACTCGATTTGATTTTTGAACTTTTTATCGGTATCCAAATACGCCAAAGACGGGATTTTTGCATCCCGCAACGCGTTCAAAACAGACATCGCATACGATAAATTTTCGTTTCCCATTACCAACACCGCGGCACGAACCGGGTTTTCAAACGGGGTCAAATCAATCTTTCCCATTTCCATTAACGCAACCAGCAATCTGGACACGCCAATCGATGCACCAACCCCAATTATCTTGGTCTTGGAAAACTTTGATGCCAGATTTTCATAACGACCGCCCCCACCGACCGCCGGCAATTCCGGATAATCTATCGAAAAGAATTCAAAAACAATACCTGTATAATACGCATGCCCACGCATAATAGACACGTCTATCTCGGCATTTTTTACACCCATAGAATCCAATAATTTTATGAAATTATCCATTTCAAAAATCGCCGCGTCCAAGTTATCATTTTTGTTTAACATTGAACGATAACCGTTTGTAAACACGGATTCTATTTCGTTCGCGTTTTTTTCGCCACACACGTCTGTTAACCCGTCCAGAAAGTCGGTAATCTTGTCGCGTTTATCAATCAAAACGAACGCATCGCGTGATTGTTTTTCATCCAACCCCAGATATTCAAACATCGCGTTCCAAAAACGGCGATTTCCAATTTTTATTTTTACACGCCCTACTATATCAGATATTGATTCATACATACGGGATAATGTTGCGACAATTTCCGCATCATAATTCGTAGACAAACTTTGCACACCCAAAATATCAATATCCATTTGCCAAAATTCACGATAGCGACCACGCTGTGGACGTTCACCACGATAATTGCGTGCAAATTGATATGTATAGAACGGAAAAGTCAAATCGTTCAAATGCCCCGCAACAAATCGCGACAACCCAACCGTTCCGTCATAACGCAACCCCATTTTCGTATCGCCTTTTTGGAACAAAAACATCTGGGTTTCGATTTCATCCCAGTTATCTTTATCCGACAAAACTTCGGCACGTTCAATCGCCGGCAAATCCAAACGCGAATAGCCACAGTTACGCAAAACATTTTGCATACGTCTGGCACATTCGTCAAAGCACCGTTGCTGGGCCGGTAATAATTCTATGAATCCACTTAAAGGTTTTGTTGGTTTTAAATCCATTTTTAATTCCTATATTTTGTTGATGGTTTATTCGCGAAAGCACAACAAACACCGTGTCGTGCATTAATTATATATAAAAAACAGTGCTAGAAACATACGCCGCAACGGGCGTGATGGATGATGAAAAAAATCTTTCTTGTGTTTTGCATGGTTGCATTATACACGAAAGACTTTGTATTTTCAATATATTTTTATAACTTATTCGACAACAGAACGTTTTATTTTAAACAATTTGATAAACATATACACATCTGCGGCGGCATACAACAACAAATAAGCAGCCAAAAACCACACTAAAACCCCAATCGCCAAATTCGGCATCATAAACAGCACAAGAGCCAACACAATCAACACTATCGAAAAAATCAAATCAAACCAATAATTTCCAAAATGCAATCGCAGCATATTTATTGAAAAGAACATTAAACGTAACGCATTCATCAGGAACAAAACCACAAAAATATACATCACGCCAACGGTTGCCGCATACGGATACACACAAAAAACCACCCCCAGAATTATGCCGACCAACCCCAAAAACGCATCCAATGTTCCGAAACCGACACCGTGGGACGAAACAAACGCCACCCCAACACGATACAAACCAAACAAAATCAACGCAATACCAATAATAAACGTAATCGCAGACAAAAACTCAATCGGCTTGAACATCATCAAAACAGCCGATATCGAAAACAAAATCGCTTCGCCGACCAACAACGGCGCACTGTTATGATAAACGTGTTTTACAAAATTGGCGATTTTTGCCTTTTCTTTTGATATAACTTTTGTTTTTCCTGATTTTTTTACCATATCATCCTATCCTTGTTTTTTCGAACACAGATTTTATCACAAAAACGCTACAAAAACAATCAATATAAAACACCAGGATAAAAATCTTTATTGCACACTGGGCATTTAAAAATTATAGTAAAAAGTATGATTAAATACACGGATTCCCATTGTCATATTATTACACTATCGGCACACACACCGATGATTTTTGGCCGCATTTGCAACGCCAAATATGAATCAGATTGGGAAAAACTGACACAAATTGCATCGGACAAGAATTTCGTATGCCTGGGGCTGCACCCGTGGTTTTTAGATGGCCGGTCCAACGATTGGGATAAAAAACTGTATACCACATTGATGCACAACCCAAAAATTGCGGTTGGCGAAATTGGTTTGGATAAACATCACCCCGATATGCAAACCCAACAGGATGTTTTTATCACACAATTGCGAATCGCGTATGAATTATCACGCCCTGTTCATATTCATTGTGTTGGGGCGTGGGAACGCATCACCGGCATTTTCAAACGTTTTGGCAAAACGATGCCACGCATGGTAATCGCACACAGTTTTAACGGCGATGCCGAAAAAATTTCCCAAATGATAGAAAAATATAATATGTATTTTTCTTATTCAGGCAAACAAATCGCCCGCGGCGACAGAAAAACGATTGAACGCATCCAAATGACACCGCTTGACCGAATTTTGGTGGAAAGCGACACCGACACCGAATCGAACGAAATATCGGAATTGGACACGACCTTACGCGGCATTGGCGACATAAAAAACATACCTGTTACGGATTTGTCCGAACAAATTTATCAGAATTTTCAAAGGATTACACAAAAATGACCGACCGATTGCACCGAACACGCCTGTTGATTGGCGATGAAAAATTACACAAATTGCAAAATGCAACCGTTATGGTTTTTGGCTGTGGTGCGGTTGGTTCAATGGCTGTCGAGGCGTTGGCACGCAGTGGCGTTGGAAATATCATCGTTTTGGATTTTGATACGGTTGCGGAATCGAATATAAACCGCCAATTATTTGCAACCGAATCCACAATTGGCGAAAAAAAGATTATGGTTGCAAAACGCCGAATCGCCGACATAAATCCAAAAATCAATGTAATAACGTTGGATTTATTTTTTGACGAACGAACCGAAATTTCCGCCCTGCCCGATTTTGTGATTGATGCAATAGATACGGTTTCATCGAAAATCGCGTTATATAAATGGTGCCAATCAAAAAAAATTCCATTTATTTCCAGTATGGGTGCCGCACGCAAAACCGACCCATCAAAGATTAAAATTGATAAAATATCACGCACTTTTGCGTGTCCATTAGCGGCCAGCATTCGCAAACAAGTTCGCGAATTAAAACTGCGTGATTTTCCGGTTGTATTTTCAACCGAAACCGCCATCTCGCACCATAAAACAGATAAAGAATTCGGTTCAATTATCACGGTAACCGGAACTTTTGGATTGTTTGCGGCAAATTACGCGATACAATACCTGGTCAAATAAT
>JAFSST010000024.1 GCA_017450905.1 Alphaproteobacteria bacterium | reverse complement strand
CGTATCATTTTCCGCCGCATACCGAATAATTTTGCCGTCAATTGTTCAACAACAGATATATCGCCAACTTGTTTTATCTTCTCGTTATTTGGAATAATTTGAACAACGGCACTTTGCACACGTGGACGTGGAACAAATGCGGTATTAGGAACATCAAATAAAATCTTTGCATCGGCAATCAGCGATGTTAACACCGCCAATCGACCATATTGTTCATCACCGACATTTGCGACTATGCGTTCGGCAACTTCACGTTGAAACATCAAAGTCAAAGATTTTATCGGCACACCGTCCGCAATCAAGTGCAACCAATTTATCAACAACTCTGTTCCGACATTATACGGCAAATTGGAACACAATGAAAACTCACCGCCCGCCAGTTTTGCAAAATCTTGCAATAACGCATCACCATACACAACCTCTAACCGCCCAGATGCCGCCGCAGACACGGCCGACAAAATCGGTTCTGTTGTTTTATCTTTCTCTATGGCGATAACTTTTTTGGCACCAGCCAACAACAACGCACGTGTCAATCCGGCCGGTCCAGGTCCAACCTCGATAACAACAGATTTTTCTATATCTGGGACACTGCGTGCGATACGCCCTGTTAAATTCAAATCAAATAAAAAGTTTTGACCAAATTGTTTTTTAGGTTCCAACCCCGATGCACGCATCATTTCCGAAACAGGCGGCAAAGATGAAATTAAATCTGTCATAACGACTTACGCCCCCCAAATGCCAACGTCAATGTTCCATCGTCCAGATAATCTAAATCACCGCCCAACGGAACACCCGATGCCAGTTCGGTAAAACGCACACCATCGATACCATTTGCAACAACCGAAATAATATATTGCTGGGTCGTTTTTCCTTCGACCGTGTTGGGTAACGCAAAAATTATCTCACCCAAGTTTTCGTTTTTTATGCGTTGCGGCAACATCGACAAATTTAAATCGTCCGGTGTTGTCCCGGAAACCCCGGATAATAACCCGCCCAAAATATGATAACGACCACCGAAGACACCGGACTTTTCCAATGTCCAAACATCCGACAAATCACGCACCACGCACAGCATCCCATTTCCACGTGTTGCATCGCGACAATACTCGCAACAATCGGCATCACCATCCGTCAACACGCCACAAATTGGACACGGCTTAACATTTTGATTCGCGTCCGCCAATGCATCAATTAATTTTTCAATCTTGCCTGTTTTATCCTGTAACAACCCAAGGACGATTCGGCGTGCCGCACGATTTCCCACGCGGGGCAATTTTGCAAATTGTTTGATTAACTTTTCTATTTTCGGATTCATTTTTTATTCCATAACATCAATGAAAAACAAAACAATCTATACCATTGGCCGATGCACGATTACGCAGGTTTTGTGCATCTGATTCCGTCAGCCCCGACACACGCACGCGATACAATCCATTTCCCGTGGATTCAATATGTGCATCAACCCCAAGTGAATTTTTAATACGTCCAATCATTGAATTTGCGGATTCAACCGATGAAAACGCACCAAACTGAACACCAACACCACCATATTTTTTTGCATCAGTTGCATATTTTTGAACAATCGGCGATGACACAGGTGCCACCGTTTTTTTATCAGCAATTTTTGCAACCGATGTCTGTTTAGTTATTGTTGGTGTATTTTTCCCAACCAATTCAAAACCACGATTCAACATATTGGTCGAAACGTTTGCACGAATATCCTTGTCTTCGGCACCCAACACAACCGAAATCAACCTGTGTCCATTTTGACGTGCGGTCGCAACCAAAGAATACTTTGATTTATTTGTGAAACCGGTCTTCATCCCATCACATCCCGGATAAGTTCCCAACAACCGATTTCCGTTCGTATAAGTTTTACCATTATACACCCAGGTTTTTTGACCAAAATACTTCCAATACTGGGGGAAATGCTTATACACCGCCATCGACAACAACGCAATATCACGAGCGGTTGATAACTGGTCATCATCTGGCAACCCAGACGAATTTTCAAAATTTGTTTTAGACAAACCAATTTCACGTGCAACACGTGTCATCAACGATGCGAAAGTTCCCTCTTTTCCACCCTTTAAATTTTCGGCCAACACGCGTGCAACATCATTTGCACTGTGCACCGCCAATGCAGATATCGCATCTTCTACGCGGATTTTGCTGCCCGCGGTCAAGCCCAATTTAACAGGCGATGCATTCGCGGCACTTTGCGAAACAATTAAATAATCATCCAAATGCAAACGACCGTGTTCCAACGCATCAAACGTTAAATACAGTGTCATAATTTTTGTTAAACTGGCCGGATAATTAATATCGTTCGCGTTTTCAGAAATCAAAACACGTCCAGTATCCATATCTGCAACCAATGCCGCACGATAACCCGCCGCGTGTGCAAAAACACCGATAAACAACAACGGCAAAACAAATAAAAATTTTCTCACCTTCATAATAAATTATGTTAGTAAAAAAATCAGAACCGGGTCAACACTTTTATCAACTAATCTTGTAAAAAGCCACCTGATTGCATTTTCCACAATTTTGCGTAAACACCACGTTTTCTTATCAAAGAATTATGAGTCCCCGATTCCACAATTGTTCCATGTTCCATAACAACAATACGGTCCATATTACGCAAAGTAGATAAACGATGTGCTATCGCAATCGTTGTGCGATTGTGGGATAAATCTTCAAACGATTTTTGAATTGCGACCTCGGTTTCACTGTCCAGTGCGGATGTCGCCTCGTCTAAAACCAATATCGGGCTGTTTTTCAAAAACGCACGAGCAATCGCGATGCGTTGACGTTGACCGCCCGACAGTTTTATGCCCCTGTCGCCAACTTCGGAATTATACTTCTTTTCCGTTGCCATAATAAATCCATCCGCCGAAGCACGTTTTGCCGCCCGATGAATCTGGGCATCGGTGGCATTCATATTTCCATACGCGATGTTTTCACGAATTGTGCGATTAAACATTGCCGCCTCTTGCGGAATAAAAGATATGTTTTCACGCAGCGAACTTTGCGTAACATCACGAATGTCCACGCCATCAATCAAAACAGCACCCTTGTTCACATCATAGAACCGCATCAGCAAATTCACCAACGTTGTTTTTCCGGCACCCGACAATCCAACGATACCGACACGTTCGCCCGGCTTTATCGTCAGCATAAAATCACGCAAAATATATTTGTTTTTATATTTGAACCACACATTTTTGAAATCTATTTTTCCGTGTTTCACAACCAAATCAGATGCACCGGGTTTATCGGTTACATCAATCGGAACCATCAATTCAGAATACGCCTTGGATGCGGCCGACACACGTTCAATAATATCCGGCACAGAATCCATAATCATACCAATTATATTTACAACCATTGTATAAACAGATATCGAATAAACTATATCCGCTAGATTCATTTCAGAATGTGAAAACATATACACACACAAAACGATAGTTGCACCAAATGTAATATCCCACAAAAAGTTCGGGACCGACAATGCCACACGTTGCCAGAAATAAGAACGGCGTTTTTTATCAATTCTGTCGGTTCGAATTGGGTCCAAATAATTATGTTCACGCATCGCACCCGCAAACAGTTTTACATTCGTTGCATTTGAAAAACTGTCCACCAGTTTACCCGCTAATTTAGAATTTGAATCAGCCGATGCTTTTGAAGAGTTTTTTATAGGGTTCCGCAAATACCACATAAACAATGCACGAAACACAAATACAGATATAAATATTATCGCAATATATTTATTAACGGAAAACAACGCGACAGAATTTATTAACGCCATCACAAAACGTATAAATATATTCAACACGTCAAAGACAATCGCATCCAAACCAGTATTAATATCACTTATTCTTGAATAAATTTGCCCAGCCATACGTTGCGTCCAAAATGACATAGATTGACTGTGAACATAGTCAGTAAAAAATTCCGACATTTTCCGGTTCGCATTCGGTCGAAAAATATGCAACAGCCAATTTCGCACCAATGCAAACAAACTCACCGTAAGTCCAAGACCAGTAATCAAAATAATTGTTGGCATACACCATTTCATCAAATTAACGCCAGCCGGTGCATTTTCCAACATCGAAACAATCCAACGTTGATACATTGGCCATAACACATTGTCAAAACCGACAATCAAACGGGTTATAAAAATCCCAGCCAACAGCCACCAAAAACCACGACACACATATCGAACATAAAAGCCCAACACTGTTTTTGGCATTTTGTTTAAATTTAAATTCGGATTTTTTGACATGGTATTTCCCTGTATGTAAAATTCTTTACGGCGAAATTTATCATATTTTCTGCGATTTTTCAATAAAATATATTGAAAAACTGAAACGAAACGTGTAGAATACACCGGAAATCATTGGTCCCATCGTCTAGCGGTCAGGACATCGGATTCTCATTCCGGTAACATGGGTTCGATTCCCATTGGGACTGCCATCCGCTTTCGCTTACGCTACAGCGAGATTGGTTTCGTAGAAAACAAGCGATGGTGTAGAGTTAGAGAAACGGATGTCTCGCTGTAATGACTTCGCTAAAGCGGTCAGCGAAAGCGAGGAATGAAAGCGGACAAAATAAATAAAAATGTATTATACATATATTTTACAAAGTATAGAATATCCGGAACATTTTTATGTTGGATATACCGATGATTTAGAAAGACGTTTTAAACAGCATAATTCAGGCAGTTCTGTTCATACCAATAAATTCAGACCATGGAAGTTACGTGGTTATATTGCCTTTGATACGGAAGATAAAGCGAAAGACTTTGAACAATTTTTAAAAACAGGTAACGGCAGAACTTTTCAGAAAAAACATTTTTAATTTCAAAAAGGCAGACGAGAGTATGCCGCTCACCCAAAGTTTTACGCCTGTGGCGAGATGAATCTGCTTTCGCTTACGCTACAGCAAGATTGGTCCACCCGTGCCGCCTACCTAGAAATTATATCTTAATCCCAATGTCGGGCCATAACTGTATACGCGTGGGTGTGCAATATAGTCAAATGCAAAACCCAAATCTAACGAGAAACGCCATATATTAAACCCCAATCCGGTATTTGCCCCACCGGTAAACGTTACACCACGTCCATGTTCGGTTGTTCCATCATAACGCCGGGTTATTTTATAATCATACAAATCGCCACCTATACCGGCCCCAACATACATAAAAAAGTGTTTTAACGACACATAATCATAATAACCATTTATCCTGATTGCATTGTTACCGATTGCAACAGTGTGTCCCGCCAGAATTTGAAATAATTCAGATACTTCGGCACGTGATTGATATGACAACGACAAACGATAACGATTATTATAAATCGCACCCAATTCAAAATTTGTAACCGCACCAAAATCCAAAAAATCATCGTTTTTAATTTTTACATCCGATGCAATTACACCAACATTGGCACCAATATACGGACGCCATTGGTTTGCATTTTCCGTTGCCGATGCACACATTGGTATCATCAAACACAAACCAAACATCAAAAACTTTTTCATTTTTTTCTCCTGCATTGTTGTAACAATGACTATAATCCTATTTATAAAAAAATCCATATAAAAACGCCCATCTGGGCGTTTTTTATAACGATTTTTTTTGTTTTAACATTGAATTTTGCAATTGTTTGAAATAATCGTCAAATTTTTCTTTGGACATTGTGTTTTCTTGAATAATTTTTTCGTGCAACGCATACGATTCAATTTCTGGACACGGATTATCAATCAAATTCGCACAAGATTTATCTTGTCTAAAAGCCACCATTTGAACACCTGCTTCTGGTTTTTTAATGTATTGAATCAGTTTCGGATTTTTACCAACCACATATAATTGAACCCTGGTTGTCGGATTAGAAATGTATTTTATATCCTCGGGCTGTTTGTGAACGGCACATACTTGCAATTCTTCGGATGGTTTTTTTACGAATTTAATTAAATCCGCATCATCGTTTATAAATTGCTTTAATAAATTTTCATCCTTAACAAATTTCAGATACTTCCAATCTTGTTTTAATACGGCCCGAACAACACCTTCGTCTTGGACATCGATATATTTTATAGCCAATGGATTTTTCTCAATGGCATGGTATTGAATTTCTGGGCAAGGATTTTTTATATATCTGATTGAACGCCAATCCGCATTCAATATAAGTTTTTGAAATTTTAATGTGCAAAAACATTCTGGAACCTTTGCCAAAAGTTTTCTATCAGCCCGAACGGCACGCATCCAGGTTTTTTCACTTTCATAAACAAAATCTTTTGCCATAATAAACCCCCATTAATTAATTTCGGGACGAATTATAAACCCGGTTTTTTTATTTGTCAATTTTTTTGTCCATAAAAAAACCGGCTTTTGCCGGCTTGTTATGATTTCAAAATATCCTTGGCCTGGTTCAATAACCCAATCGCCAAATCAACCTTGGCCATATCCAGTTCCGCCGCCCCCGATACAACCGGTTCAGTTCGTTGTTCCATCATTGGTTCCGATTTAACAACGTCCTTGATTGATGGCTCGACATTAACAACCGATGCCAAGTCCGGATTAACGGCAAATTCGCCATTGTAAATCATCTTTTTCACACCGGCAATCGTCATACCACGGTTATATAACAAATCTTGGATAGTTTTCAGTCGTTCGACCGTTTCGGTACGATAATAACGCCGACCACCGGCACCAGCCACCGGACGCACAACGTTTGGAAACTGTTTTTCCCAATAACGCAACGTGTGTGCCGGCAACCCCAGTTGCTTTGATACCTCGTTAATAGATGCAAAATACTCGTTTTCCATTTGCATTATTCCTGATGATTAGCCGCATCCATTTGTTCGCCAGTCTCTTCGTTGGAATCGTCCGACTCGATAGAAATTGCAGACATAACCTTTTCATTTTCAGCGGTTCTGAATAACGTTACGCCCGCGGTCGAACGGCCCGCAATACGGATATCCGATGCCGGCGTGCGAATGATTTTTCCACCATCCGTTACCATTATAATATCGTGATCTTCGGCGACCGGGAACGAACCCGCGACCGCGGTATTTTTTCCACCCAATTTGATATTTGTAAATCCGCCACCACCACGATGTGTTAAACGATATTCATACGAACTGGTTCGTTTACCAAACCCGTTTTCAGAAATGGTCAATATAAATTCTTCTTTCTTTGCCAATTCTGCCATTTTTGCATCGTCCAAAACCAATGTTGTTGTTTCTTCTTCAACATCACCAGCCTCTTCTTCGATGCCGGTCGCCGCACGGCGTGCCGCACGACTTTGTTTGATATAAGCCGCCCGAACAGCAGAATCTGTTTCGCCACGATTCAACATTGACATACCGATAATTTTATCGTCCTTGCCCAATGTGATACCACGAACACCGGTTGAATTACGTCCCGCGAACACACGAATTTCCGGCACAGGGAATCTGATGCAACGACCACGATATGTTGCCAAGAAAACATCCTGGTTTTCATTACACGGCAAAACCGAAACCAAACTGTCACCATCGTCTAACTTCATCGCAATCTTTCCATTGCTGCGAATAGAATCAAAATCAGACATTCTGTTGCGGCGAACGGTCCCAGATGCCGTTACGAACATCAAGAAATGTTCCATACCTGAATTTTTAACCCGTTCGACATCTTCTTCGGCAACCGGCAAAATAGCGGTAATTGTTTCGCCATTTTCCAACGGCAACAAATTAACCAATGGCCGTCCCTTGGCCGCCGCGGCCGCTTCGGGCAATTTATATGTTTTTAATTTATAACACAATCCCTTGGAACTGAAAAACAACAATGGCGTGTGCGTATTCGCAACAAAAACCTGGACAACATAGTCATCATCCTTGGTTGTCATCGCATTACGTCCCTTGCCGCCACGTTTTTGTGCACGATAGGTATCCAATGAAACACGTTTGATATACCCGGTATTTGACACCGTTACAACCATATCTTCACGTGCAATTAAATCTTCGATATCTATATCAATTTCCGCATCAGATATTTCCGTTCTGCGTGGCGATGCCCAACTGTCACGAACGGCGGTTGTTTCATCGCGAATAATTTGAATGATACGTTCATGCGATGCCAAAATATCCAACAGGTCACGAATTTGTGTCCCCAATTCCACCAAATCAGCATGCAATTTATCACGTTCCAATCCGGTAAGTCTGTGCAGTTGCAATTCCAAAATAGCACGAGCCTGATCTTCGGACATATAAAACATACCGTCCTTGTATTCGGTGTTCGGGTCATCAATCAATTGAATATAGTTTTCAATATCAGATGCCTTCCACCCGCGTGCAACCAATGCGTTACGTGCATCTTCGGGGTTTGCAGACGATTTAATTAATTCAATAACCTCGTCCAAATTACCAACAGCAACCGACAAGCCCAACAAAGTATGCGCACGATTACGTGCCTTGTTCAAATCAAAAATTGTTCTGCGGCGAATGACTTCTTCACGAAACTCGATAAATGCATCCAACACACCGCGAACATTAAACAACATCGGACGACCGCGGTTTAACGCCATCATATTTACCGGGAAATTCGTTTGCATTTCAGTGTATTGAAACAAGTGATTCAAAACAACATCCGCAATTGCATCACGTTTCAATTCAATAACAATACGCAAACCTTCCTTGGACGATTCATCGCGAATTTCCGATATACCTTCGATACGTTTATCCTTGGTCAGTTCGGCAATTTTAACAATCATTTGTGCCTTGTTAACCTGATACGGTATTTCATCAACAACAATCGCATCGTGGTCATGGAATTTTTCCATGTGGGTTTTTGCACGAACAATTATCGAACCACGTCCGGTGGTGTGTGCCTTGTATGCACCGGCACGCCCCATAATCATTGCCCCGGTTGGGAAATCAGGCCCAGGGATAATTTGAAACAGTTCATCATCAGATAACTCACGATTATCCAACACCGCCAAAATACCATTACAAATCTCGCCCAGATTGTATGTCGGGACATTCGTTGCCATACCAACCGCAATCCCCGAACCACCATTTACCAAAAAGTTAGGAAACTTTGTAGGCAACACAACCGGTTCCTGTAACGTGCCGTCAAAATTAGGCATCCAATCAACGGTATCTTTGTCCATATCCTCCATCAACGATGCACCCAGTTTCGACAGCCTGGCCTCGGTATAACGCATGGCCGCGGCCTTGTCCCCGTCACGCGAACCAAAGTTACCTTGACCTTGGACCAACATTTCACCCATGGAAAAATCTTGCCCCATACGAACCATTGCTTCGTAAATAGAGCTGTCCCCGTGTGGGTGATATTTACCCATAACATCACCGACAATACGTGCAGATTTAACCGTTGGCTTTGTCGCAGGTGCAACATCATTCATAACATACAAAATACGGCGATGAACCGGTTTACAACCATCACGAACATCCGGCAACGCACGGTCAACAATAACGGACATCGCATAGTCCAAAAAACTGGTCCGCATTTCGTGTTCCAGCGATGATTGAGGTATTTTAATTTCGTTTATTTCATTTATTTCTGACATAATCTTGCCTTTCCCCTGTTTTTAACACAAGAAACATAGCAAATTTTTTGCCCCGCGGTCAAGGAATAAACGATCTAAAAAACAGTTGACAAACAATAAACTTTGTGATATATTGCATTCGTCAAGAAAAACATTAACCCAGGAAAACAATCATGACACAACAACGCTTTTTTTTACCATTATGGAATTTTTTTGTTGCACTGTTTGTGTATCATTTGATACTGGAAGGCTTGAAAAAACTGGGTTTAATAAAATCTAAATAAAATTGTTGCGTTTTTGTAAAACGTATGATTAAATATATGCACAAAAGGATTTGAAATGGCAACTAAAAGAACTTATCAACCTTCGAAAACACGTCGTATTCGTACACATGGTTTTCGTGCAAGAATGGCAACTAAATCCGGTCGCGATGTATTGAATCGTCGCCGTGCAACCGGTCGCAAAAGAATTGCGGTTGCTGCTGCAAATTAAAAAATGCCCTGTTGGGCGTTTTTTTTTGCTTGTTTTATTATTTTTTTTGACAAGTTCCCAAATAATGTTATGGTGCGTTGGCTAGTAAAACAAAGGATACAAAAAATGAATGGCTTTATTATCAGAATAAAAAATAAATTGATATTGGCTGCTGCCGCATTGGCAACGACCGTTAATGTTTGGGCATCTGAATTACCGGACTCGTCCCGGGACAGTCAAATCCAGGATTCGTTAAGCAAAAACAAACAATATCAAAAATACTTAAAGACCGCAAAACATAACGCACCAACAATATCTGAATTAAACAACAAAATAAATATCATCACATTAAGAATTAATGATATTAAAAATTCTTTTAAACAAGATAAAATCGCAAACATGAATCACAAATACACAGTCGGAAGATTCTTTTTACCCACTCAGATTGATTTGATAAATCGCGAACTGTCGCACGAGATAAAAATCTTGACCCAAACATTAACAACCGCGGGGATTTCCAACGAATCTGCAAACCAATTGATACAATACTGTAACGAATTGTTACCAATAACATCCAAAACAACGATTGACGAATTAAGAACGCTGTTGGTCAGATTGGGGCTGTGTCCACAACAATTACCACTTTATGGCAATCCTGTTGTGGTTTCATCCGACAAAAGATTTGATTTAACGAATGCGATGTGTTGGAAATTTATAAACAGCGACAAAAACAATTTATATGAACAATACAAATTCGATTTGAAACATTTAAACGATGCACCAACAAACGATAAATTTGTAACGCTACGAACTTCGCTTGAAAAATATCATGGCGAAAAGGCCAGATTAAGTTTTGCACAAACGCGTGCAACACAAATCAAAACAAATGTTTCGAAATTTTTTTATCAGGAAAAGAAGTAACAAAAAAAATCCGCACTCTGCGGATTTTTTATCATTTTCTGCCACCGGGTAACGAATTTATCACTGATGTTGTTTGACCAAGGTTTTGACGGTCCTGATAAACTTGCCTTTGTGTTTCGGCACGTTTTTCCGCATTTGCCAGCAACGCACCTTTAACACATTTTTTTGCCTTTCTGTCTAACTCATACCCCATAACACATCCACACATTGTTTTTTTTGAATTTGGGGTTGAATTTTCACCACATTTGCAAACACCGTTTTCGGGATTCCATGTCCCACCGGTATCCGAACACATTTTGGCGTTTTGTTTATCCTGTTTTTCCTTGGCACTGCGGTCCGAATCCAGTTTTTTCTTTAAGTCCTTATTTTCTTTTTCGTTTTCTTTGAATGTTTTGTGCATTTGTTTTGCCAGTGCATCATCATCCGTCACAGATTCGGTCTTGATTTGTGTCACGGGTTTGGTTTCCATTCTTGATACCGGATTGGGAACCGGTGCCAGCGGAACAGCCTCTTCCTCTTCTATTTCAAATTCCATTTTGGTCGTATCTATTTGTTTGTTCCCATTCTCTGAATCATCTGTCTTAAAAGGATTGTCTGGTTCATTTAATTGCTCCTGGGCCCATTGTTTGTCTTCATCACTCACCGTGGATTCAGATTCTTGCTCATCTGATTCATCGTTACCGTCTTCTTGGATATCAAGTTCATCTTCCAATTTATCATAATGTTTATCGATTAACTTGTCGCCAATCACGCCGGTTAAAATACCACCAGCCGCAACCGATGCACCAATCGCCAAACGTTTTTGTGATTTTTCTTTTTCCGCCGCCCACGCCGCCGCATCCTCACTGTCCGAATCCATCAACGCACGCGAAACAGACGCATAGTGACCCGCCGCACGTTCGGTCGCAAAAT
>JAFSST010000023.1 GCA_017450905.1 Alphaproteobacteria bacterium | reverse complement strand
CACCAGTTTTTTACGCAACACGTTCACATCATCAAATTCCAAAATATCACAACCAAACAACTCGTTCATCTTGGCGGTATAGTCAATCATTTCATATTTGCTGAAATCCAACATTGTTCCCTGGTATTCAATTTGCAACGTTCCACGGGCCTTTTTAATCAGTTCTTGGACCATTTGCCATGTGAAATCGATATTGCGTTTGTAATCCCAATATGCGGCATACCATTCAATCATGGTAAATTCCTGCAAGTGCATTGCATCCATACCTTCGTTACGGAAATCTTTGGCAACCTCGTAAACGCGGTCGAAACCGGCACCAATCGCCTGCTTTAAAAATAATTCCGGCGAGATACGCAACTGGAAATCAGTATTCAACGCATTGTGGTGTGTTGTAAATGGTTTCGCCGCCGCACCCGATGCGATATTTTGCATAATCGGCGTTTCAATTTCCAAAAAGCCATGTCTGTTCATAAAATCACGCAGATTTTGTGTCATTTTGAATCGACCCAATAATGCGTTACGTGATTCCGGATTAGAAATAATATCCAAATAACGCTGACGATAACGTGTTTCCATATCGGTCAGTCCGTGAAACTTTTCAGGTAACGGACGCAACGCCTTGGACAATATCTCATATGCTGACACGCGAACCGTTAATTCACCCGCGGTCGTATGATACAATTCGCCAGTGATACCGATAAAATCGCCCATATCAACATTGGCCTTCATAAATTTGTAATTTTCTTCGCCCAATTCTTCACGGGACATAGAAAATTGAATTTCGCCGTTTATATCGTAAATGCGTCCAAACATCAATTTACCCAACCAACGCAACGCCGTAACACGACCAGCCAATTTGACCGCCGTTCCATCCACCAACTCACGGGCCTCTTCGATGGTGTGGGTTCTGTCAAATTTGTCCTTCCATACAACACCATCACGCAGACGGATATTTTCAGCCTTTTGCAGGCGGGCCGTTAATTCATTTGTAGACATAGTTGTGTTTTCAGACATATTTTACCTTTTTAGTTAAAAAAATGGACGCAAAAATGTGCGTCCGTGATTTATCTCATGGTCGCACCGTTACAATAAAGATTTCTTACAATTATGTTTCATTCATTTATCCTTTTGGTGCCAACGCACGCCGATATTATGCATAATAAAAACACCAACTGCAACAAAAAAATTGCAATCAAGCAACATTGATATATACTGGGAAAAAACAAAAGGATTAAATATGTTGCGTCCATCACTGCGAAAACCAAATCAAATGCGTCCGGTATCAATGGAAACAGGTGTCAACAAATGGGCCGAAGGGTCTTGTTTAATTAAGATTGGCGGAACCCAGGTTTTATGCACCGCAACCGTTGATTTCAACCAACCAGTATGGAAACGCGTTCAAAACAAACCGGGCGGATGGGTTACCGCCGAATACTCTATGTTACCCCGTGCAAACAGCCTTCGAAAACCACGGGAAACATTATTAAAAGACCATCGCAGTGCGGAAATATCGCGTTTGATTGGTCGTGCCTTTCGCAGCGTGGTCGATATGGAAAAACTTGGCCGACACACCATAACGATTGATTGCGATGTTATCCAGGGCGATGGTGGAACACGTTGTGCCAGCATCACTGGCGGATTTGTCGCATTGACTCTGGCGGTTCGTTGGTTAATGAACCAGGGACGTATTTCTGAAAACCCTATCCGCGAACACGTTGCCGCGGTAAGTGCGGGTCTGTGGGACGGCGAATTGGTTCTGGATTTAGATTATGACGAAGATTGTGTCGCCGAACTGGATTCGAATTTCGTTATGTCGGGTGGTGGAAAATTTATCGAAGTCCAGGCAACCGGCGAACAACACCCGTTTGAACCAACACAACTTAATGCGTTGATGAATATGGCGACCGAGGGTTGTAAAAAACTGATTGAATTACAAAAACAAGTTTTGGACTAGGTTATTTCAAAATATCGTTTGCCTTGATATATTCCGGCGTATCCGGCGTTAATTTCTTTTTTGCACGCCGGGCGTACTCTTTGGCTTTTTTTGTTTGCTTTTGCATATTATAAAATTCGGCCATTGCCCAATCAGACCGACCATCATCCGAACCGTATACCTTGGCTAAAACCCAATACGAAAGTGGCCCCGGCGATACCAACAACGAACTTTTACATAATTCTGTGGCACGTGCCTTGTCGCCTGGTTTATTACGTTCAGATAAAACCAACGCCAACGCTGTTTGGATTTGTGGTGCATTATCTGCCAATTTCAAAGATTTTTCATACGCAACGACACTGTCATCATAATGCCCATATTGATATTCTAAATCACCCAACAATTCGTAAAAGTATGGATTTTTCGGATTACGTGATATTAATGTTTTAACCCCAACCAATGCCCCAGACAAATTCCCGGCCTGCATATTTGCGATTGCACGGGCGTAAATCGCCGCATCGGTTTTATCAGAATACGGATACAATGTTTTTACTCTGTCGGGCGAATCCAAATACCCAACTAATTTTGCACGAACCAGGGCGTATTCAGACACCCTGTCATCAGATTTTTTGTTTATCTTTTTTGCATCAATTTTTGATATTTTTTCACGAACGTTTTTCAATCGCTCGGCGGTCAGTGGGTGATTCACCGCGTTTGGATTTATTTTCGATTCAATATGCCCCGACATTTCGCTCATCTGGTTAAACACTTCAATAAAACCATTCGGATTTAATCCCGCACGCACCATTAAATCAACACCGATATCATCGGCAATTCTTTCCTCGTCACGCGAAAAAGACAACAATGATTGCCGTGCGATACCACCCGCACCCGCCATAACCCCGGCACCCAATGTCGGATTACCACCCGCAACCATCAAACCAACACCAAGTGCCTGGATTAACAATGTGCGTTTCATTTCCGCCGACATACGTTCCGACATCTGAACCATATGTCCACCAATCATATGTCCCATTTCGTGTGCAATTACCGCCCGTAATGCATTTGGGGTTTTTATGCGTGTCAAAAGTCCGGTATAAACATAAACATCTTCGCCCCCCATAACGAACGCATTAAAGGTATCATCATTAACAATATGAACATTTAACCTGGTTTCCGGTATGTTTGCCGCCACCGCCAACGGTTTTATCAATTCGCTGATAACCTTTTCGGTTTCCGTGTCATTTATAATTGATGCAGACAATGCCGGAAACGATACCCAGGATAAAACAATCGCAAAAAAGCAACGCAACAATATACGCATCACGCCCCCAAATTAACAGACCTGTCAAAAATATACATCAAATCCATCACCCAACTTTCTGGTACGACCATATCAATTGCGGCCCTGGATGCCAATTTGAATAAATCCCGATGTGCACGATAATCCACAAAGTGATAATTTATCCAACCACTTTGGCGGCTCCCCAACAATTCACCAACACCACGCATCATTAAATCCTGTTCGGCAATAACGAAACCGTCATCTGTTTCAACCAACACATCCAGACGTTTTAATCCGTCAGGCGAAACATTGTTTCCAAAAACCAATACGCAAAACGATTGCCTGTCGCCACGCCCAACACGTCCCCGCAATTGATGTAATGCCGCCAACCCAAAACGTTCAGCATTTTCAATAACGATGATAGTGGCATCCGGAACATCAATTCCAACCTCGATAACAGTTGTCGCCACTAAAACCTTTATATCAGATTTCTCATCGGCAAACTTTGCCATAACGGCATCGCGTTCAGCCTTTGGCATTTGACCATGCACCAAACCGACCCCGGAAAAAAATTTTTTCAAATCTTCGTATCTGGATTCTGCGGCGGTCATATCGGTTCCTTCGGAATCTTGGACCAATGGACAAACCCAAAAAACCTTTGCACCGGTGGCAACCTGGACCCGCAAACGCGCAATCAAATCAGACAAACGTGCCATCGGCAATTTAGTTGTTTTTATCGGTAATCTTCCTGCGGGCTTTTCATTTATAATCGATATATCCATATCGCCATAAACCGTCATAGACAAAGTCCGCGGAATCGGTGTTGCCGACAACGCCAAAACATCGGGATTATTTCCCTTGGCACGTAAAGCCTCACGCTGGGACACCCCGAAACGATGCTGTTCATCCACGATAACCAAACCCAAATCTTTGTATTCCACATCTTCGGAAAACAAGGCGTGCGTTCCAACAACCAAACGTGTCCGCTCCGAACGCAACGACACCAATTTTTCACGCCGTGCCACCCCCTTGTCCCGGCCGGTTAAAATATCACACACCAAACCCAATTTATCACACAGCGGTTTCAATTTCGCAAAATGTTGTCCCGCCAACGTATCGGTCGGTGCAAGTAACGCTGTTTGACCACCGAATTCGGCCATCATAACCGTTGCACCAAACGCAACCATTGTTTTACCACAACCAACATCACCCTGGACCAGACGCATCATCGGAACAGATTTTGACATATCAGATTTAATTTCATCAATTGTTCGTTGTTGTGCGGTTGTCAGGGCAAACGGCAACGCGGCATAAAATTTTTCCATCAAATCATATTTTTTTGTCCGCATGTTTCGGCGATGCCGTTCATCGTTTCTTGTCCGGCGACTGATGGCGATGGCGGTCTGGTGTGCCAACAATTCGAAATACGCCAGTTTGATTATCGCATCGGCACCCGCCGACAAATCATCATCAGATTGCGGGAAATGTGCTGATTTTATTGCTTCAAAAAATTCAACAATGTGTTCATCTTCGCCGATGATTTTTTCGGGCAATTTTTCAAAAACCTGGGCCCGAACATTTGCAAAAGTTTTTTGGGTTATCCCTTCGCCCGAACGATAAATTGCCTGGAACTGGGGGATTTTATCCGCATTTTGTGGTTCTTCGATAAAATCAGGATGATTTATCACATGCTGGTTCCCAGATTCCAATTTACCACTGACAATCCGCCATTCGCCGACCGGTAATTTTTTTAACCAATAATCCAAAAAGTTCGAATTAAAAAATTGAATAATAACCGTCTGACCGGCCTTGTCAACACAGGTTACCCGCGTAGGACTGCGGCGGCGACCGAAACTGCGTCCGGGCTTGTGCGATTTTACCAGTAACATAACGGTAACAACCTCGCCCGGATTGACACCTGATACAGATTCCGTAATTCCACGATTTTTAACATACGCCGGGATATGCAACAAAAAATCCAATATACGCCGTCCACCCAGCAAATCATTAAAACGTGCGGCGAGTACCGGCCCAACACCGCGTATAAATTGCAAATCAGTATTCAGAAAATCGAACAAATCTTTTTTCATCACACCATAAAAATACTAAAAAACAACAACACAAAGCAAGCACAAACCCACAAAATAAAAAAACTTGAAAATCGTATATTTTAATGATAAACTGGCTTTCGCCAATGGCGGATGTAGCTCAGCTGGTTAGAGCGTCGGTTTGTGGTACCGAATGTCGCCGGTTCGAATCCGGTCATCCGCCCCATAAAAATTAAACACGCCGTTGGCGTGGTTTATTTTTATCTGGACGAATCCGGATTTGAACCGGAGGTTCGACAAAATAGCAGGCGAGAACAAATAAAATGAAGTTCGAGCCGTTGCGATTTGGAAAGGGGCCCACGAACAAAGTGAAGTGGGAATATACAATCCGGTCATCCGCCCCATGAATTTGAAAAACATCCCAAACGGGATGTTTTTTGAATTCACAGTGTGTTGTATCTGGATTTGAACCGGCGAAGCAGCCGGTTCGAACCGTAGCAAAAAGGCGGAATAACGCCGGTTTGCCGTCAGGCAAATTTTG